>JBCDGX010000237.1:0-8120 GCA_038750805.1 Myxococcota bacterium | reverse complement strand
GAGCCACCCCGCTGCCAGGATCCGCCCGCCGAGCCACCGCGCCCGGGCGCGGTCGAAGGGAAGGCGGCGAAGGGAGAGGCGCGTACGGCCGCCGTCGGCCACGACGAGCGCGTCGAAGCGCGTCTCCTCCGGGCGGCAGTCGAAGAGCACGACCGTGTCGAGCTGGCGGTCGCGACGAAGCTCCGTGAAGCGCGCGCTCGGCCACGTGAGGAAGTCGCCCTCGGGAGCGCCGAGAGCTTCGCGGAGCCGGGTCTCCCCGAGGGTGCTCATGCGCGTGTAGTCCGCGCGCACGGTCCGCCGAAGAGTCTGCGAGCAGGCCCGCCCGGCCTCCGTCGGCGCGGCGGTCATGTTGACCAGGAGGACGTCGAGGGGCCGGTCGCCGGCCCGCGCCGGCGCCGCGAGCCCGACGCCGCCGAGGGCCAGGAGGAGGAGCGTGGCACCGCGCATCAGTCGGACGCCTCCGGGAGGAGCGGAAGGAGCCACTCGGTCGCGCGGGGCGTCAGCAGACGCCCACCCTCGTCGATGGCCTCGGCGTACACCGGCTCGAGCTCCGGGGGGCGAATCACCACGATGCGGTCGCTTCCCTGGGTGGCGCGGGCCCCGCGCCGCGTCGTGCGGGGCGGCCGAAGGCGCGTGACGAGCACCGTCTCTCGATCGGCCCAGACGGCCGGGAGCGCCGCGAGCGTGCCGGCGAGGAGCGCCTCGGCCGCGCGGCGCTCGGCCTCGTCCGGATCGGCGACGTCCACGGCCTCGAGGTGGCGTCCAAGCCCCCGCGCGAGGCCCTCGAGCGAGCGTTGCTCGGAGGGGAGCCGCGCCTCGGGACCGACCGCGACGAGGCGAAGCGTGCCCGGAGCCACCGGGACCGCCGGCGCCTCGACGGGGTCTTCCGAAGGCGACGCCTCGGAGGGCGGCGGCTCATGGGGCGGGGGGCTCTCGGTGGGTGGCGCGGGCGCCGCGGGCTCGGGGACGGGTGGGGGCGGCGGGCTCTCGCCGCCTCCGCAGGACGCGAGCAGAAGAACCAGGCCGGCGGAGACGCGACGCATGGACGCGAGGGTCGCAGACTCGCCCGCCGCGCTCATCCGACGTCGGTCTCACGGGGCGTGCCCCCGGCCCCGACGCGCGTGGCGCGCGGTCGCGCCCCGGCCGCGCGCAGCACGCCCGCCCAGGACCGCGCCTCGTCCGCCGAGAGGTTCTCGAGCCGCCCGGCGAGGTACGCCTTCACGAAGGACACGCCCACGTCGTGCGCAGCTCCGCTGAGCGCGAGCACCGTCGGCCAGAGCGCGCGGGCCGCCGGCGGATCGTCTCCCGACGCCAGGCGACGGTCGTACCCGAGCGCTCGCCAATGCGCGGCGAAGCGGAGGCGCTGGGTCTCCGAGAGCGCCCCCTTGGCCGCCTTTCGTACGGACGCGGGCGTCGCCGCCATGCCCTCGGGAAGCTCCGCCGGGAAGGGCCATTCGCCCGGCGAGAGCTCCACGAGCCGCGGCGTCCGCGGAAGCCACTCGGCTGCGGCCGCGGGGACGTCGCCCACGGCCACCAGCCGCTCCGCCACCGCGTCGTCCAGATGCTCGGGCCGGTAGCGGTCGATGCGAAGCGCCGTGGTGCGGGGCAGCCCCGCGGCGAGCGTGGCCAGCGCGCCGGCGTCGTCCTCCCCCACGTAGCCGATGCGCACGAGCGAGGGCACGCCCGCCGGCGCGAGGCCCGCGACCTCCCAGACGTAGCTCACGCCAAGCGCGCGGAGCGCCGGGAGCGGCCGCGGCTCGTCCCGCGTACCGGCGGCGCTGGCGTGCGCGAAGTCGAGGCTCTCGAGGCCCTCGGGCACGACGTCGAGGAGCTCGAGGGGAAAGCGCACCTGACCGTTCAGCGAGAGCTCGCGGAGCGTCGGCGGCAGGCGGCTCGGGGCTTCGACCGCGCACTTCCCCCGGAGCCGAAACACCTCGAGGGCCGGGAGGCCCGCCAGGGGCTCGAGGTCGAGGAAGCCCCGGGCGTGCACGGTCAGCTCCCGCAGCTCGCGCGCGACGGCCAGCGGCGCGAGGGAGCCCGCCGCCGTGCGAACGAGCGTGAGCGCGCGGAGCGCCGGCAGGAGCTTCAGCGCGGCCTGGAGGCCCGTCCCCGCCAGGTCCTCCGCGTCGGCGACGAGCGCCGGAGCCTCCCCCACGTCCGAGAGCGCCTGGCGCACCTCGTCGCCGGCAGCTCGAGCGAGCGCGGCGAGGGTCGTGAGGCGAAGCGCGGGGAGCGACCAGCGGCGCGCGTCGTCGCGAAGCACCCCGAGGAGCTGGCGCGCCCCGGGCTCGCCGAGGCTGCGCAGGAGCGCCATGCCCTGCCGCCGGCGCGCCGGCGTGTCGTCCTCGAGGAGCAGGAGCAGCGCGTTCCCGGACACGCCCGCGCCGTGCCACGGCCGGGCCGCGGGCGCCAGCAACGGCTCCCGCCGGGGCTCAGGATCCGTCCTGAACGCGCTCTTCGAGCCGCGCGATGACGCGGCTGGCCAGCTCCTTGAGGACGGCGACCTGCGTCTCGCTGAGGGTCCCCGCCGCGCCATCGGCGACGCAGAGCGTCCCCACGGCATGACCGCGCCCGGTGATCAGCGGGATCCCCGTGTAGGCCCGCACGCCGTCGTTCCGGACGAGCGGGTTGTCCGCGTGCTCGGGCATCTCGGTGGCGTCGTGGATCACGAAGGGCTCGGTCCCCTGGATCGCGTGCGTGCAAAAGGACCAGCTGCGCGGCGTGCCGCGGGCGGCCGCGAGCCATCCCCCGACCCCGTGGCCGGCCAGGAAGAACTGCGCGTCGTCGAGGACGGCGGTCGCGAGCGCGATGGGCGCGCCCGTCGCCTCGGCGGCCTCGCGCACGATGGCGTCGAGCACGTGGTCGTGCTCGAGCTCGGGGATGCGGAGCCGCGCGATCTCCTCGAGGCGAGCCCGCTCGGCGTCCGAGAGGCCGGGCGCGTCCATGGGTCCGGTGCTCATCGCGTCGCCTCCGCGTGGCTGAGCTCGACGAAGGTCAGCGCGTGAATCTTGAGGGTTCGACCGATCACGCTGGCCAGGCCTCCCTCCTCGATGAGGCGGTCGGCCACGCGCGAGAGCTCGGCGCCCGAGTAGGGGCCCGAGGCGTCGACGCCAGCGCGGGCGCACGCCCGGGACCAGATGTCCTCGCCGCGAAGCCCGCCGAACATGTCGCAGAGCGCGCGCCGCGACTCCACGCCGGACGGCCCGTCGAAGCCGTAGCTCTCGACCCGGCCCGGCGACGGGAGGGCCGTGGAAGGTTGGAGGTCGTGGGGCATCGTGACGCTGCGAACGGCGCTCGTGCCACCCCTTGAAGCGCACGGCGCGGTCTATCCGCCCCGGTCAGAAGCGTGCGTCCGCCGCCGCGGGGAGCTCCGCGCGATGAAGCGTCGGACGGCGCCCGTCGTCGCCGGCATAGACCACCTCGAGCGCGTCGCCTTCGGCCCGAGCGTCGAGGCCCCGGACGCCGAGCGCCTCCGCGCCGTGGCCGGGAAGCAGCGCCTCGGCGTCGACGAGGCGCCAGAAGAGGAGCTCGTGGCTGGCGAAGAGCGCGACGCGCCAGCGGCTCCCGCGTCGCCAGGCCAGGTAGAGCCGGTAGCTCCCGCCATGCGCCACGAGCGCGGGCTCGCCGATCGCGTCGGCGCCGAGCAAACCCGTCGGGATCACTGACTCGGGCGCCGTGGGCCCGAAGGTCAGACCGTCCCCGCTGACCAGCACCTCGATGCCGAGGTCCGTACGCAGCGCCATCGCGTAGCTCGCGGTCTCGGCCGTGAGGCGGAGGAGGCTCGGCGCGCTCCCCTGCATGGGCACCTGGAGCCCCTCGAAGGCCCCGACCGGGGCGAGCGCGTCGTCGAGGCGCACGCGGCCGAGCACCGCCTCGCCCCCACCCTCCCGGGGCACGGCGCGCGCGTAGAGGTAGCGGCTGCCGAGGGCGTCGGTGAGGAGCTCGGGCTCCTCGAGGTCGGCGCCGGGCAGCACGTAAGTGGGGTTCGAGAGGTCCGCGAGCACGTGCTCCCGCGGCAGGTCCTCCGCTGCGCGCCGGGCGATGAAGACGCCGCCCCCGGAGGCGTAGGCGAGGGCGCTCCGGCCGCTCCCGTCACGGCCGAGGCTGGGACTCCGGCCCGCCGGGGCGTCGGCGTCCCGGCCGCTGACGCGGAAGGTGAGCGTCTCCCGCGCCTGCCACGCGCGGGGCATGTCGCAGAGGGCCTGGCTCAGCTCGAGGGCCGCGAGCCGGGCGAGCGGCGCGCCCGACGCGCCGGGGTTCTGGCTATGACCCCAGACCACGGGGACGACCTCGGCGGCGTCGAAGGGCACGCCCTCGGCGAGCACCTCGGCTCCTTCACCCTCGTCCCGCAGCACACGGAGCGAACCGTCGGGCGAGAGCTCGAGCGCCCAGCTCGCCACGGCGCCCTCGGGCCAGCGCGCCGCGACGTTGCCGCCGACGAGGAGCGCCACCTCCCGCCGCGGGCCGCTGTAGACGAGCCCGGCGACGGGCGTCACGAAGCTCTCGGCGCCGAGGGCTCCGGGCAGACGCACGCCGAAGGCCACGGCCTCCCCGCAGGCCTCGGCGCAGGCCTCGCCGGGGACGAAACGGCCGCGAAGCTCCACGCGCCGGCTTCGGAGGTCGAGCACCTCGTCGAAGACGATCCCGCTATCGAAGCTCCCGTCGCCCCCGGGCGCGAGCGCCGGCACGAGCCCCGCCCGGTCGACGAAGGGCGAGGGGCGGCCGAAGCTCGTCGCCGCGAGGCAGTCGAGGCCCGCGTCGCAATCGGCGAGCAGGCCGGGGCTCACGAGCGTCGCCGCGGCCGGTGGCGCGCAGCACGTGGCGTCGCCCACGCAGCAGCTCCGGAGCGCCTCGCGGCAGCTCGGATCGGCGCAATCGATGGCGCCGGCCTCGTCCCCGTCGTTGTCGCGCCCGTCGTAGCAGGCCGCCACGCCCTTCTCGCCCTCGTAGAAGTTGTCGAGGTCCGGGCCCGGCGTCAGCGGGAAGCCCTCGGCGTCGTCCTGGCCCGCTCCGAAGTCCTCGGTGCCACCCATGTCGGCGGCGGCCATCCCCAAGTCCGCGAAGGTCGCGCCCATGTCGGCGGCTCCGCCGCCACCCGCGGAGGCGGAGGCGTCCCCACAGCCGAGCGCCAGGATCAGGACGGGCGCCCACCTCATGAGCCGCTCCGGGTGAGCGCCGCGACGCTGCTCGCCGTGCGCCGCGCGCAGCCGAGGCGCTGGCGGATGCCGTCGTCCCCCGCGTAGCAGACGACGAGCGCGTCCCCCGCGCCTGCGGCCGAGGGGGCGCGGGTCCCGAAGCGGTCGAAGCCCGCCCCCGAGGGGCCGAGGGTCTCGGCGTCGACGAGGCGCCACGCCGCGAGCGTATCGGACGCGAGGATCACCACCCGGCTCCGGCCGTTCCGCCGCGCCTCCAGGTGGAGCCGCCAGGAGCCCCCGTGCGAGACGAGGCTCGGATGGCGGAGCGTGCCGAGGGAGGAGCCCGCGAGCGCCGCCTCCAGCCCCCCGCCGAACTCCCGCCAGCCGTCCGCCCGCGCCTCGGGCACGCCCGTGCCGCGGAGGAAGAGCGCGAGGCCCGTCGAACGCTCCGGCGCCTCCACGACGAGCACGGCGACCTCCGCGGTCTCGACCACGTCGAAGCGCCCGAGGCGGCCGAGCCCATGCGCTTCGGCGATGAAGGCCAGCTCGAAGGCCCGGGCATCGAAGGGCGGCTCGTTCGCGTCCCCGCCGCGCACCCGCGGCGCCCGGACGATCGCGCTCCGCGCGTCCGCGTCCTCGAGGGCGACCCAGAGCGCCCCGATGCCCGTCGGGTCGGCGATGACGGCGGCGCCGTCGCCCTGGACGAAGCCCTCGGGGAGCGCCACGAGCCCGGCCGGCGGCGCGCGCAGCGGCTCGAGGCCGGCGTCCGTGCTCTCGAGGGCCTGGAGCCCGCTCTCGTCGACGAGCGCCGCGACGAGCTGGCGCGACCCGTCGAGGTCGACGGAGACGGAGCGCAGCGCGTCCGAGAGCATCTCATCGCGCGCGGCCCGCTCGCTCCACGCGCCGGGCACGTCGCAGGCCTCCCGGGTCAGCGTGAGCGAGGTGAGCCGGTCCCCGGGGTTCGGGCCCGCGCTCGGGTTCCGGCTATGGCCCCAGACGACGAGCGCCACCGGGCCCGGCGTTCCGAGCGTCGCGTCCAGCGTGGCGCCGCTCGGCGCGCGCGCCTCGATCTCGCCCGTCGGCCGCAACGTCAGCGCATAGGCGCCCTCTTCCCGCGCGAAGACGCCCGCCACCTCACCGGCGACCAGGAAGACGAGCTCGTCCCGGCTGCCCACGTGGCGAAGCGCCGCGAGGGGCTCGACGTGCGTCTGATTGCCGGCGGCGAAGGGCGCCGGCGCGAAGCCCGCCGCGACGGTCTCCCGGCAGGCCCTTCCGCACTCGCTGGCCGCGGCGAACTCGAGCGAGAGCACGAGCGCTTCGCCGGTCGCGTCGAGGGTGTCGGCGAGCACAAGGCCCGAGTCGTAGGTGCCGTCGCCCCCGGGCGCGAGGCCGCCGGCATCGAGGAAGGGCTCGGGGCTGCCGAAGGGTCTGGCCTCGAAGCCCGCGTCCCGGACGCAGGCGCCGAGCTCCCCCTCGCAATCGAAGCGGAGCTCCCGCGGCTCGCCGAGGGGCGCGCAGCAGGTGCCGTCCCCGATGCAGCAGCTCGGGAGGGCGGCGCAGCGCGGATCGGCGCAATCGACCTCGGCGTTCCGCTCCCCGAGCTCGTCGAAGCACGTGAGCAGGCTGCCGAGGGCCGAATCCTCGGCGGCGAAGCGACCCGCGGCGTCGAGGCCCTGAAAGAGCGTCCCCGGCGGCGCCCCCATGTCGCCCGCGGTCGTGCCGCCGTCCGCGCCCGCGTCCGAGAACTCGGCCCCCATGTCCACGTCGGCCATACCGGCGTCGGCGTCCGCCCCGGCGCCGGGGTCCCGAACGCCGGCACCGCCCGCGTCGTCGCCGCACGCGAAGGCGAGCGCGACGAGCACGAGGAGGCGCTGCGAGATGGACATCACGCCGAATCGTAACGCAAGGAACGTGCCCGGGCCCGGGGCTCGCTGCGCCCGAAACCCGCGCCAAAGCGTGCCACGGCGCGGCGCCCTGGCGCGTTCGCGCACTAGCGGTTCAGCACCCAGGGCTGCTCGAAGGGGACGAGCTCGAAGCGCCGCCCGCCGCCGTCGCGCGGCACGCGCCGGGCGACGAGGAAGCGAAGGCGGCCCCGGCGCGTCGGGTCCGGATCCTGGGCCACGCCGAAGCCAACGAGCGTGCAGCCCTCGCAGCCCGCGAAGGCGCTCGCCTCGAGCACCGGGTTCGCCGGGTACGCCTGGAGGACCGGCAGCGCGTCCCAGCCCGCCCCGATCGGCGCTTCTCCCACGGCGAGGCCCACGCTCGTCCCGGCGACGTTCGAGCGCGCGAGGAACCAGAGCCGCACGACGGCGTTCTCGCCCGCGTCGACGACGTCGACGATGGGCTCCGGTCCGGACACGCCGTCGCGACCGAAGGCGCCGATGGTGGAGGGCGCGATGACCGACGCCGGCGTCGCGCCCTCGGGCACGCGGATCCCGTCGACCGTTTCGAGGGGTACCGCGTGGATCGCGTCCGGCCCGACCCGCTCGCAGGTGTAGAAGAGCCAGAGCCCGTCCCCAGGCGACGCACCGCGCGGGGCCAACGCCGGGTCGCGGAGGGAGAGGCACGCGGGGTCGGCCTCCGGTGCCAGCACGACGTCGTCGTCATCGAAGCTCACGCCCATGCTCGGCGAGACGGCCTCGTTGCGCGCGACGAGCGCGAACACCTCCGAGCCCATCGCCGTCTCGCGCGCCGCGGCGATGACGAAGCGGGGACCCGCGCGCGGCAAGAGAAAGGGCTCCCGGAGGCTCGTACGCGTCCCGGTGCAGGTCGAACCGTCGAAGCAGCTCGGCGGCTGGGCGCCCGCGCGGGGCCCCTCGGAGCTGTCCGGCCAGTCCGCGTCCCAGCTCGAGGCACCCACGGCGGCCTGGCCGAGCGCGTAGCCGATGCGGAAGGTGTCCTCGAGCTCGGGCTGGTCGTTCGAGCCCTCGACCATCACGTGCCAGCGGGTCTCGCCGCCCTCGAGCCCGGCGAGGGTCGGCGCGT
>JBCDGX010000236.1:0-8175 GCA_038750805.1 Myxococcota bacterium | reverse complement strand
CGCCGCCGGGGCATCGAGGCTGTGCTTCGCGGGCGCGTTCGCCGCCGGGTAGCCGCGCATGTTCCCGAGACCGTCCGGGCCGTAGTAGCCGCCCGGCGTTACGTCGGCGACGGCCGCGTAGAGCGTCGGGAGCGCGCCCTGCCACGGCTTCATGGCCATCAGCGGGTTCAGCAAACGAAACGTCGTCGCCGTGCGCTGGAGGTTCGTGGCGGTCCAGCCCGGGTGGCAGGCCACGGCGAGCGTCGACGCGCCGACCTCCTCGAAGCGCCGTTGAAGCTCGAGGGTGAAGAGCATGTTCGCGGTCTTGCTCGCGGCGTAGGACGCCATCTTCTTGAAGCGGCGCTCTGTCCAGTGGAGGTCGCTCAGGTCGACGTCGCCGAAGTTCTGCGCCGAGCTCGAGACGTTCACGACCCGCGCGCCGTCCGTGGCCATCAAGAGCTCCACCAGGCGAAGCGTCAGCGCGAAATGCCCGAGGTGGTTCACGCCGATCTGGAGCTCGAAGCCGTCCGCGGTCTCCTGGCGCTCCGGCGGCATCATCACGCCGGCGTTGTTGATCAGCAGATCGAGCCGGTCGTGGTCGGCGAGGAAGCCCTCGGCGAAGGTCTCGACCGAGGCGAGGTTCGCGAGGTCGAGGAGCCGAAGCTCGAGCTGCGCCTCGGGCAGCTCTTCCCTCAGGCGCGCGAGCGCCACCTGGCCGCGCTCCGCCGAGCGGCAGGCCAACACGACCCGCGCGCCCTTCGCGGCGAGGGCCTTTGCCGCCTCGTACCCGATGCCACTGTTCGCCCCCGTCACGACGGCGACGCGGCCGTCCTGCGCGGGCATGTTCGCGCTCGTCCAGTGCTTGCTCATGGGACCCTCCGTGGGTTGGCGAGGAGATAAGCAACCGTCGGTCACCTGTCAAGAGACCGTCGGTCATTTATATCCACCTCGCAGATGTTGCGACGACCGTGGTCGATCGCGCGGGTCTTGCGTTTCGCGATCGACGTGTGATGATGGAAACGACCGCAGGTCACTTACGATGGTCTGGCAACGCGCCCGCAGTGACGAGCAGAAGGAGCAGCGCCGGCGCGCGCTGCTCGAGGCCGCGGCGCGCCTGCACGAGGCCCAGCCCCTCGACGCGATCAGCCTGAGCGCCATCGCCCGCGAGGCGAACGTCTCGAAGGCCAACGTCTATCGCTACTTCGAGAGCCGCGAGGACCTCTTCCTCGACCTGATGCTCGAGAGCTCCGGAGGCTGGGCGCGCACCCTCCGAACGCGCCTCGCGGAGCTCGAGGGGCGCGCGGATGGCGACGCCGTGGCCCAGGCGCTCGTGAGCTCCGTGCTCGAGCACCCGCGCTTCGCCCGCCTCGCGGCGGTGCTCACCACCGTGCTCGAGGCGAACGTCGGTGTGGAACGCGTCGTGCGCTTCAAGACCGAGCTCATGGGGCTCGTCGCGGAGCTCGTCCCGCCCGTGCAGGCCGTCTTCCCGGGCTGGGAGGCCGAGCACGCGAGCGAGCTCCTCCAGGCCGCGTGGATGATGACCGTGGCCCTCTGGCCCGCCGCCCACCCGGCACCGGCCGTCCGCGAGGCGCTGAAGCGACCGGAGCTCGCGCACGCCTGCGTGACCTTCGAGCCGACCATGAAGGCCATGCTGAAGACGCAGATCCGCGGCATCGAGGCCGCGCGCGGCGAACGCACGCACACGGCCTTCGTTAAAACCTGAGCGACGCGCGGGTCCCAAGCGCGGTACTCAACGTCCCCAGGCGCCCCGCTCTCCGCTCGGGTGCCAGGGAGGAACGTGATGGTGGAGCTCGATCCGGAGCGCCGGCGCCTGGAAGACGACCGCGACGGCCGTGTGCGCTGGAAGGAGTGGGGGCCGTACCCGAGCGAGCGGCAATGGGGCACGGTGCGCGAGGACTACAGCGCCGGCGGGGCCGCCTGGGATTACTTCCCGCACGACCACGCGCGGAGCCGCGCCTACCGCTGGGGCGAGGATGGGCTCGCGGCCTTCAGCGATTCTCTCTGCCGCCTCAACCTCGGCGTCGCGCTCTGGAACGGCCAGGATCCCATCCTGAAGGAGCGCCTCTTCGGCCTCACGGGCAACGAGGGAAACCACGCCGAGGACGTCAAAGAGCTCTACTATTACGTCGACGCGACGCCGACGCATTCGTACTTGAAGATGGTCTACAAGTACCCGCAGCACGCGTTCCCCTACGGCGATCTGCTCGCGGAGAACGGGCGGCGACGGTCGCGGGGAAAGACCGAGCCCGAGTACGAGCTCATCGATACGGGCGTCTTCGACGACGACCGCTACTTCGACGTCGAAGTCGAGTACGCGAAGGTCGATCCGGAGACCTTCCTCTGGCGCATCACCGTGCACAACCGCGGCCCCGAGGACGCAGAGATCCACGTGCTGCCGCAGGTCTGGTTCCGGAACACCTGGAGCTGGGACCACGGCGCGCCGAAGCCTCATCTCGAGGCCATGCGGCGGGATGAGGGAGCGCCTTCGAGCGTGCTCCTCCAGCATCCCGAGCTCGGGGACTTCGTGCTCGAGCTCGAGGACGCCACCGAGCTCCTCTTCTGCGAGAACGAGACCAACGCCGAGCGCCTCTTCGGGATGGAGGGCGCCGCGCATCCGAAGGACGCCTTCCATCGCTACGTGGTGAACGGCGAGACAGCGGCGACGAACCCCGCCGAGGAGGGCACGAAGACCGCGGGCTGGTACCGGCGTACGGTGCCGGCGGGGGGAAGCACGACGGTCCGCGCCTGCCTGCGGCGACCCGGCGGGACCCGCGGCTTCGAGCGCTTCGACGCTGACGTGGCCGAGCGCATCGCCGACGCCGACGCCTTCTACGGCAAGCTCCAGCAGGGCATGGAGCGCGAGGACGCGCGCCTCGTCCAGCGCCAGGCCCTCGCCGGGATGATCTGGTCGAAGCAGCTCTTTCTCTTCGACGTGCGCCGCTGGTTCGACGGCGACCCCACGCAGCCGGCGCCGCCGCCCGGGCGCTCGCGCAATCACGAGTGGGAGCACCTCAACAACGCCGAGATCATCTCCATGCCCGACAAGTGGGAGTACCCCTGGTACGCGGCCTGGGATCTCGCCTTCCACTGCGTCCCCCTCGCGCTCGTCGACGCCGAGTTCGCGAAGGACCAGATGAAGCTGCTCTGCCGCGAGTGGTACATGCACCCGAACGGGCAGCTACCGGCCTACGAGTGGGCCTTCAGCGACGTGAACCCGCCCGTGCACGCCTGGGGCACCTGGCGCGTGTTCCAGATCGACCGCGTGCAGCGGCGCTTGCGCACGGGCAACAAGGACGAGCCCGGTGACATCGCCTTCCTCGAGAGCGTCTTCCACAAGCTCTTGCTCAACTTCACCTGGTGGGTGAACCGAAAGGACGAGGGTGGGAACAACGTCTTCCAGGGCGGTTTCCTCGGCCTCGACAACATCGGTCTCTTCGACCGGAGCAAGCCCCTTCCGACCGGCGGCTACCTGAACCAGGCGGACGGAACCGCCTGGATGGCGATGTACTCGCTCAACCTGATGCGCATGGCGCTCGAGCTCGCCTGCCATAACCCGGTCTACCAGGACATCGCGACGAAGTTCTTCGAGCACTTCCTCTCCATCGCCGAGGCCATCACGCGCTTCGGCAAGGACGGCGACGGGCTCTGGGACGAGAACGACGGCTTCTTCTACGACGAGCTCTTCTTCCCGGACGGTCAGGGCGGCGGCTGCGAGGTGCCCCTGAAGGTCCGGAGCATGGTCGGGCTCATCCCCATGTTCGCGGTCGAGGTCATCGAGCCCGAGCTCCTCGACAAGCTCCCGGCGTTCAAGGAGCGCCTCGAGTGGGTGCTCGAGAACCGGCCCGAGCTGGCCGCGCTCGTCAGCCATTGGGAGGTGCCGGGCCAGGGGCAGCGACGCCTGCTCAGCCTGCTCCGCGGGCACCGGCTGAAATGCCTCATCCGGAAGATGATGGACCCGGCCGAGTTCCTCAGCGCCTACGGCATCCGGGCCATGAGCAAGGTCCACGAGGACCCCTACGTCTTCGACTTCGACGGGCAGCGCTTCGAGGTCGACTACCAGCCCGCCGAGTCGAACACCTATCTCTTCGGCGGGAACAGCAACTGGCGGGGACCGATCTGGTTCCCCGTAAACTATCTGATCATCGAGTCCCTGCAGAAGTTCCACCACTACTACGGGGTCGATTTCCGCGTGGAGTCGCCGACGGGCTCGGGGCAGTACGTGACCATCGACGACGTCGCGACGGATATCGGCGAACGGCTCACGCGCATCTTCCTGCGCGACCCGGAGACCGGGCGCCGGGCGGTGAACGGCGACGTCGCGAAGCTCCAGGACGACCCGCACTTCCGGGACCTCGTCCTCTTCTTCGAGTACTTCCACGGCGACAACGGCCGCGGCGTCGGCGCGTCGCATCAGACCGGCTGGACCGGGCTGGTCGCGAAGCTCCTGCAGCGCCGGCGGAGCGTCGAGGAGTGGCGCACGCAGGGCTGAGCGTACGCGGCCGGCGCGCTCAAAGCGCGCGGACGCAATAGGCGGCGGGCACGTCCACGTGGGCGAGCTCGTCCCAGCCGAGCCCCTGGCGGCGGAAGGCGCGCACGTCGCCGCTGATGCGATGCGCCACGAAGAGGTGGTCGCCGACCAGCGTCGCGTTGCGGGGGATCACGCCGCCCGAGGCGCGGTGGGCGAGCTCGCCCGGGGTCCCCGCCGCGTCGAGGGCGACGGTGGCGAGCTGCCCCTCGGCGTCGGGCTGGCGGAGGGTCGTGACGAGGAGCTCACCGCTCGCGTGCACGTGAATGTCCGCGCCGGTCCCCTGCCAGCCCGCGGGGCGGAGCGAGCGCCGGTCGAGCACCTCGAGCGCCTCGTCTGCCCAGCCGAGCGTGACGAGCTCCTCCGTGTACTCGGTGATCACGTAGGCGCGCGGCAGCGAGGGGTGCACCGCGAGGTGCCGCGGGCCCCCCGTGACCTCGATGTCGCCGCGGAGCTCGAGGAGCGGCGAGTAGACCGCCACCCGATCGCTGCCCGTGAGCGTGACCAGGAGCGCCTGGCCGCCGGGCGCCGCGAAGACGCCATGCGCCTTGTCGCCGGCCTTCACGGACGCCGTCGGTGCACTGGGCATGCCGTCGTTGCCGAGGGGGAGACGCTCGACGCCCCCCTCGAGGTAGCTCGAGACGTAGAGCGCGGCGTTGCCGACGAGCAGGGACACGCCGTGGCCCTGCGTCGGGGTCTCGCCGCGCGCCTCCAGGGCCCCGTCCGCGGCGAGACCGAAGGAGTGCACGCCCCGGGCCTCCTCGTCGGCGACGTGCACGAGGCCGTGCTCCGCGTCGAGGGCGAGGAAGCTCGCGAGGGCGCCCGCCGGCGCCTCTCCCGCGGGGGTGAAGGTCGCCCCATCGAAGGCGAAGGTCCGGAGCCTTCCGTCCGTCCCGCCGGGTGTCCCGCTTCCCACGATCAGCTGCATCACCTCTCCCATCTATCCCCGATCGGGCCGTGTGTGCGCCACGGAACGGCGACGGATACGGAGCGCCGCCCCGAATTGCGAAGCGCGGCGTCCCCAGGCTGGGAACGCCGCGCCCTGCAAGGTGGCTCGCTCAGAGCGAGGTGCCGACCGTGATCTGGTAGAAGTCGCCGGCGGAGCCGCGCGCGATGTCCGCACCGGCGGAGAAGCGCATGAAGCCGAAGTCGGCCTTCGCCTCGATGTAGGGGCCGAGCCAGACGTACAGGTCCGTGTTGTCCCCGGGCACGGTCTGGATGAGGTGCTCCCAGTGCACGCCGAGAGAGAGCCAGTCGATGACGGCGTACCCCGCGTTGGCCCAGTAGTGGAGGTAGTAGTTCTGCTGAGTTCCCTCTGCATCGCCTTCGCGGAGGGCGATATAGTAGCCGAGGTAGAAGTTGGCCTCGAGACCACTGTCGCCCGCATAGGTGATCGTGATGTTCGGCACGATACCCTCCGCCGCCAGCGGCGCGTTGACGTCCTCAGGGTCGCTGCCGGTAGGACCGGAGAGCAGGTTCCCGTTGAGCAGACCAATCTGGGGGTTGATGCTCAGATCTCCGTCGAACAGCATGTAGTTCGCGCCGACGCCGAATTCGGTCCAGAGGTTGAACGAAGCCGCCCCACCAGCGAGGCCGGGGTTGGTCCACATGATCGTGTAGAAAGTGAGGTCCAGGCAGTCGGTCAGACCGACGCCCACCTGGGCGAGACCCTGAAAGCCGAAGAAGGTGTCCTGCTTGAGAAGCACCGTAAGAGAGGGCCCAGAGTCCTCCTCGACGGCCGGGGTCGCCTCCTGAGCGTGGGCCGAGCTCTGGCCCATGAAGCTCACGAGGGCGAGAGCAGATACGAAGAAGATAACACGACGACTCATTTGCGAAAACTCCTTGAAACAGAGCTGCGTTCCCGACGGGTCTATACGAGGAGGGATCCCATCTGTGCAAGCGCACATTCACCTCCTTCAGGATTGATGAACCCCAGCTACGGAGGGTTCCTTCCTCACGAAACCCCTATCGGGATCGGCCTCAGCGGCGCTTCATGAGGCTCCTCGGCGCATTCCTGGAGATCCTCCAGCACGTCGCATTTCCCCGTTTGGCCATCGTCAGGAAACGAGCCAGAAACCCACGACCGTCTTCTGTGAGCTATGTCCATGACGGTGGGCAGTCGTCCAGGAGGTAGCGCGTGACACAGGGAATGCTCGATAGCGTTTGGGTTCTCCTCGCCGCATTTCTCGTCTTCTTCATGCACGCGGGCTTCGCGCTCGTGGAGAGCGGATTCTGCCGGCGAAAGAACGCGGTGATGGTCCTGCTCAAGAACGTAGGTGTCGTCGCCTTGAGCTCGGTCGTCTTCTACGGCGTCGGCTACGGCTTCATGTTCGGCGACGGAAACGCCTTCGTCGGACTGTCGCTTTTTGCTCCGAACGGAACCGAAAGCAACGTCGGCACTCTCCCCGTGCTCGTGTTCCTCTTCTTCCAGCTCGTCTTTGCCGCGACCGCGTGCACGATCGTCAGCGGGGCCGTCGCCGAGCGCGCGCGGCTGCCGACGTTCTTCGCGTTCACGGCGCTGGCGACGGCCTTCATCTATCCCGTCGTCGGGCATTGGGTCTGGGGCGGAGGTTGGCTGAGCGAGCTCGGGTTCCTCGACTTCGCCGGTTCCACGGTCGTGCACGGCGTCGGTGGCGGCATGGCCCTGGCGGGTGCCCTGGCCGTGGGCCCGCGTCTCGGCAAGTACGGCGCGGACGGCTCGAGCCGTCCCATGCCGGCCCACAACTTCCCGCTGGCCGCTCTCGGCGTGCTCGTGCTCTGGCTCGGCTGGTTCGGCTTCAACGGCGGCTCCACCGTCAGCGCCGAAGATCCCGGGGCCATCGCCCGCATCGTGCTCGTCACCAACCTGGCGGCCTCCACGGGCTTCCTCGCGGCCCTCGTCTGGACCCGCTTCCGCACGGGCATGATGGACCTCTCCATGGGCCTGAACGGCGCCCTGGCCGGGCTCGTCGGCATCACGGCGGGCTGCGACGTCATCGCGCCGGGATGGGCGCTGCTCGTCGGGGTGCTGGCCGGAATGCTCTGCGTCGAAGGCGTGTTCTTCCTCGAGCGTATGAAGGTCGACGACCCCGTCGGCGCGATCACCGTGCACGGCGTCTGCGGCATCTTCGGCACCCTCGCGGTCGGCCTCTTCGGCGACGAGGTGGGCCTCTTCGTCGGCGGCGGCGCCGCCCAGCTCGGCACGCAGGCCGTGGGCGCGTTCAGCGGCGTGGCCTTCGCCTTCGCCGCCGGCGCCTTGCTCTGGTTCGGCATGAAGGCGCTGGTCCCCGGCGGGATCCGCGTGAGCGCCGAGCACGAGCTCGAGGGCCTGGACGTGGCCGAGTGCGGCGTGGAGGCCTATGGCGAGTCCTTCGGCGACCGCGGGGCCGCCGGCGCCGCGGCCATGACCCCTGCGCCCGCTCCGGCGGAGTAATCGCTCCCGCGGCGCGTCCTCAGCCGAGCACGCGCCGCGCCGTGAGCCGCGTGGCCACCACGATGCTCACGACCAGCAGCACGCCGCTCGTCAGCGCGAGCGCCCCGAGATGCGGTCCCGGGGCGCCCCGCCCCGCGAGCCCCCCGCCGGGCACCCCGCGGGGGGAGGGCGGGGTCGCGGCGATCACCCCCAGGAGCCCGGGCCGCTCCGGCTCGAGCGGGGCGGAGGGGGTTGGGAT
>JBCDGX010000235.1:0-8189 GCA_038750805.1 Myxococcota bacterium | reverse complement strand
GCGCGCGCTCCTGCTCGGCGAGGAGGACGTCACGCGCCTCCGCATCGAGGAGCTCCCCGCGGGGCCGACGCGCCGCGCGCTCGAGACCTTCTTGCGCGCGCACGGGCATCGCGGGACGCGCGAGGCGGAGATCGCGGAGCCGCGCTGGCGCGAGGATCCGACCGTGCTCTTCGCGACGCTCGCGATTCACCTGCGTCGCGAAGAGGCCGCGGGCGGGCCGCTGGCCATCGAGCGGCGCCTGCGGGCGGTGCGCGAGGCCGCCGAGCAGGAGCTCGCGTCGCAGGTGCCCGGTGTGAGCCGGCCGGCCTTCCGTCATATGCTCGCGATCGTGAAGCGCTTCCTCCGCCTGCGGGAGCGCCTGCGCGGCTACGTCACCGAGGTGCTCGGGCTCTTTCGCGCGGTGGCCATCGACGCCTCCCGTCGCCTCGCCGTCCGCGAGCCGAGCGCAGGGCCCGACGCGGCCTTCTTCCTGACGATCAGCGAGCTCTACGGCGTGCTCCGGGGGAGCGGCATCCGGGTGGCCCTGCGCGTGCAGCAGCGCCGAAGGCAGCACGAGCGGGACGTCGCTCTGCCGGACCCGCCGGATACCTTCGTCGGCTATCCGCCCCCCGTCGACGGGGCGCCGGAAAGCGTCGGGGACGGGGCGCTCGTCGGGCTCGCGGCGAGCAGCGGCGTGGCCGAGGGGCGCGCGCGCGTGCTCGTTCACCCGGCGGACGCGGCTGGCTTCCAGCCCGGGGAGATCCTCGTCGCCGGGTGCGCGGACGTCGGCTGGTCGCCGCTCTTCCTCGTCGCGGGCGCGGTCGTCACGGACCTCGGCGGCCCGCTCAGCCACGCGGCCATCGTGCTGCGCGAGTACGGGGTGCCGGCGGTGGTCAACGCCAAGCACGCCACCCGGCGCCTGCGCACCGGCGACCGCGTGCGCGTCGACGGTCATCGGGGGACGGTCCACGTCCTCGAGCCGGCAGAGCCGTGACGGCGCAGCCGCGCGTCGTGCACCGGAGCGCGCACCTCCTGGTGCTCGACAAGCCCAGCGGCCTCCCCACCACGGCGCCGCCGGGCCGGGACTCGCTCGCGGCCCGCGCCGCCACGCTCGACCCGAAGGCCCCGAGGCTCCACGCCACCTCACGCCTCGACGCGCCCGTGAGCGGTCTCGTCACCTTCGCGCGGACCCGCCGCGGCAACGACGCGCTGCTCGCGGCCCGCCGCGCGGGGACCTACGCGCGCCAGTACCTCGGGCTCACGGGCCGGGCGCCGGACCCGCGCGAGGGACGCTGGGCGGAGGCGATCGGACCGCACCCCGAGGACCGCCGGCTGCGAGCCGTGGGGGAGGGGCCCCCCGCGAAGCCGGCGGCGACGCGCTACGCGACCCTCGCGGAGGTCGGCGGGGCGGCGCTGCTCTCGCTCCGCCCGGAGACCGGCCGGACGCACCAGCTCCGCGTGCACGCGGCCGCCGCGGGGGTGCCGCTCCTCGGCGACGCCGCCTATGGCGGGGCGCGTCGCGTGGTGCGTCCCGATGGCCGCGTGCTCACCGCGCGGAGGGTGCTCCTCCATTGCGCCGAGCTTCGCTTTCCGGACCCGGAGACGGGCGAGATGCGCGTCTTCGCCTCGCCGGCGCCGGCCGATCTCGCGGGGCTCTGGGGCGCGCTGGGCGGGGCCGCCGAGGCCCTCGTGGTCTAGCGGTCCTCGGGGAAGGCCTGGCTCATCTCGTGCTGCAACGCGGCGAGGAGCTCGTCGTCCATGCGGTCCTGGGCGCCGGCGGCGCGCTCCGCGTTGCGCTGATAGACGAACACCCGGCAGAGGCGCACGGGGTCCCCGCTCCGGCGGGGCAGCTCGACCTCTTCGACGAGGGCCACGGCGCGCGGGTCGAAGCCTTCGCTCACCAGCTCGGCCCCGGGGACGTCGTCCACGATCACGAGCGCGCCTTCGAGGCGGTCCGCGAAGCGCCGCGGGAGGCGCCGGAGCGCCTGGCCCACGCGTCGTTCGAAGACCGGGATGGGCTCGGCCCAGGCCGGCCTCGGCGCCTCGAGGTCCGCGTCCCGGCACTGCACGAAGGCGGCGGCCATGCCCGCCGGGTCGTCGCGCTCCTCGAGAACCAACGCGCGGTAGTAGTGCGCGTCGCCGTGGGCTCCCGGACGCCGGGCCGCCAGCTCGAGCAGCGGCGCGGCCCCCTCCAGGTCGCCGACCTCGAAGCGCGCGCGTCCGACCAGGAAATCGAGCTGGGGGTTCTCGAAGGGGCCGTCGGGCAGCGTTCCGACCACCTCGGCGGCCTCCTCGCGTCGCCCCGCCGAGAGGAGCGCGTCGACCTGGAGCAAGAGGGCCTCGGCGCGTTCCTCCGGGCTCTCGGCCACGTCGAGGGCGTCCTCGAGGAGCCCGAGCGCGCGCTCCGTCTCGCCGAGCTGGATGAGCACGTCCGTGGCGTTGAGGAGCGCGTCGAGGAACCCGTCGTCGACCGAGAGCGCGTGCAGGTAGTGCCGGAGGGCCTGCTCGAGGTTCCCCTCCATCGCGTAGACGTAGCCGACGACGTTGTGGCCCTCGGGCGAGTCCTCGTCGTCGCGCAGCGACTCGAGGGCCGAGGCCAGCGCCCCCGCGAGGTCGCCCTCCGCGATGAGGTCCCAAGCCTGGTCGAGGGGATCGAGGTCGTCGTCGTGCGTCACGGCGTCCTCCGGCAGCACCCGCGCCGGTCCGCGACCCTACGACCGGGCGGCGGAGCGTCAAGCCGGGCTCCGCGCGGGGCGCGAGAAGTCGCTACGATCGGGCGTGCCCCGCGCGCTCATCCTCGCCCTCCTCCTCGGATGCCTGCCTTCGGGCGCCCCGGGCATCCCCGTGTCCCGCGGCGACACGGCGGATGGTTGGCTCGAGCGGGGTGTGCCGCTCCCCGAGGCTGGGCCCGGCTTCGTGCGCGCCCGGCCCGGCGAGGCGACGCGCTTCGGGACGCCAAGCCTCGTGGGAGCGCTCGTGCGGGCGGCGGGGGCCGTGGCCGAGGCGCATCCGGGCGGCGCCGCGCTCCGCATCGGGGACCTCTCGTGGCCGCGGGGCGGGCGCCATCCGCGCCATGGAAGTCACCGCGCCGGCCGCGATGCGGACATGATCTTCTACGCGAGGGATCTCGCCGGTCGCTCCGTCGAGGGCCGCGGGTGGATCGCCTACGACCGGGAGGGCGTGGGCGTCGCCGCGCCGGAGCACGGCGGTGAGGTCCGGCTCTTCGACGACGCCCGCAACTGGGCGCTGGTCCGGGCGCTCGTGCTCGACGACGCCGCCGCCGTGCAATGGCTCTTCGTGTCCCGGGGCGTGAAGGCGCGCCTGCTCCGCTACGCGAGCGCCCACGAGCCTTCACGACGAGCCCTCTTCCGCGCGAGCTGGGTGCTGCATCAGCCCTCGCGGGGGAACCCGCACGCCGATCATTTCCACCTGCGCGTGTACTGCGAGCGCCGCGACGCCGCCCTGGGCTGCCGCGACCGGGGGCCGCGCTGGCCCTGGCTCCGGCGGGACGTCGAGAAGGTCCCCTTCGGCGGTGACGCCCGGGACGCGACGCTTCTACGCGCGCTCCTCGAGCCGCTCTGACGCGATCGGGCCCGGCGCCCGAGCCGGCGCTCAGGTGAGCAGCAGCGCCCGGAGCTTCGCCGCGACGGCGTCGGCGCCGGCGTCGGCGGGCAGGTGATGCCAGCCCGCGGTGTTCTCGAGGAGCCGAGCGATGGCTGCCTCCTCGCGCTCGGTCACCCCCCAGAGAACGACGTTCGTCCCGAGGGGCAGCTCCGCCCCGACGGTGGCGAGGGTGGTCGGGTGCACGGAGGGATGGAGGCAATCGACGACGATGAAGGGCGCCTCGTCGCGCGGCTGCTGGAGCAGCTCGAGCATCGTGACCACGTCCTCGGCGTAGAGCGTCGTCGCCGAGCGCGGGATCGCGTGGGCCAGGCTCGCCAGGCGCTCCTCGTCCACGGTCGCGACCACGACGTCTACGAGCACGGCGTCGAGGGCGCCGGAGGGCGAGCCCTCGGCGGTCAGCAGCGGCTCCTTCGTGGCCGCTTCGGTGGCCGCAGGGGCGCCGCTGGCCAGCAAGCCGGCGATGGTCGTCGGCGCCGCGATGGTCCCTGCGGAGGTGATGGCCGCGGGGTCCTCGGCGGGGACCACCTCCCGGATGTCCGAGGGGGTCTCGCTCTGTGCGGGGATGCGCGCCAGGAGCGGGCCGAGCGTCCCGGCGAGGGCCTCGGCGGTGTCGGGGTCGAGGAGCTCCCCGGTGGCCGGGAGGAGGTGGTCGTCGATGAAGCGCTGGAGCGGCTCGCCCTTGCGGGGCACCTCGCTCTCACCGGCCTGTCGTAGGGCCCGCGCGAGCACGCGGGTGGCGATCGCGCGGGTCGCGAACGCCTCGAGCGCCTCGAAGATCGTGGCCATGACGGGGTGCCCAGGGGTCGGCACCGAGCTCCGGGTGTGCGCCAAGGAAAAGTTCACGCTGGCGACCATAGTCCGTTATGTGTGTAACGACCAGCTTCTTCTGGTGACTTTCTGCCACGGCACGGAGGCCTCCTTCTTGGTCCGGTGCTAGCCCCGTCAGGTGTTCGTCGTCGGCGTGGACGAGAACGGCATGGGGCCTCGCCTCGGACCCCTCGTCGCCACGGCGGTCAGCCTCGAGCTCCGCCGCTACGATGCCGCGCGGCTGCGGCGACGCGGCGAGACGCACCGCGTCGGGGACAGCAAGCGCTACGGCGCTTTCGGGCGCATGGCGGACATCGAGGGGCTCACGCTGGCCATCGCCGAGCGCGAGGTCGGCCACCCGATCCGCGACGCCGACGCGCTCCTCGACGCGCTCGGCCTCGATGGCCTCGCCGGGCTGCGGGCCCCCTGCCCGGGCGGCGCGACGAGCGCGCAATGCTGGACGCCGCTGGCGCTGCCGGCCTTCGGCGGGGACGCGCAGGCTGGGCGGGAGCGCCTGGCCCGCCTCGAGGGGCGCGCGCTCCGGATCCGCCGCGTTCGGACGGTTTGGGCGTGCGCCGGCATGCTCAACGCGGCCGCCGACGAAGGCCTCGGAAAGCTCGACGTCGACCTTCGGCTTTTCGAGCGTTTGCTCCTCGACGCGCGCCAGGCGCTCGGGGACGAGGTGGACGCGCGCTGCGGCATGATCGGCGGCTTGCGCCGCTACGGACCGCGCTTCCACGGCCTCCGGGACGCGGAGGTGGTCGCGGAGGAGAAGGGCAGGAGCCGCTACCGCGTCCCGGCGCTTGGCTCCGTATCCTTCGAGGTCTCCGCCGACGACAAGCATCTCCCGGTCGGCCTGGCGTCGATGGTCGGGAAGATGGTCCGGGAGATCGCGATGCATCGCATCGTCGCCCACTATCGGGCCCTCGACGGATCTCTCCGGGGCGCGAGCGGCTATCACGACCCCGTCACGCGGGCCTTCGTCGAAGGCACCGAGCGACACCGCCGGCGCCTGCGCATCGCCCCTGATTGCTTCGAACGACGGGTCTGAGGCGCCTCCAAGACGCCAATGGGTGACGCTCCGAGGACGTGCCCCTAGGCTGACGACATGGCCGCGACCGTAGGGCTGCTGTTCATCGCGTTCTGGATTGCCGTGGGCTTCGGCATCCTGATGGCCGATTTCCGTGCGTATCGGCGGGCCGGCCCCCTGCAGGCGCGGCCGGTGCGCGTCGCCGACCTCGAAGACGGCATGGCCGCGAAGCTCGTCGGGACCCTGCGCCTACCGGAGGACGCGCTTCAGGCGCCGGTCAGCGGTCGGGCCTGCGCTGGCTACGAGGTGCGCGTCGCTCGCAAGAAGCGCTTCCTCTGGCGCGACGTCGGCAAGGAGCGCGAGGCCGGGGGCTTCTACCTCGACGACGGGACCGGCGAGGTCTTCGTCCCGCTCTCGAAGGACGCCTCGCTCCAGCTCATCACCGCCGCCCGCTACACGAAGAACCAGCGCCGCCGAGGCCCGAAGCCCGTGCGCCGGCTCCTCCGCCGCTGGCTCCAGGAGGAGCCCGCCGCGAGCTACCGCTGCGACGAGGGGGCCCTCGTCGAGGGCCAGCGCGTGGCCGTGTACGGCGTCTTCCGGCGACGGCCGGACCAGCGGCCGGCGCGCGTCGACGATTACCGCTCCCGTCCGCTCCAGTTCGTCGCCGAGCCCGGCGAGGACCGGGTCTACGTCAGCGACCTGCGCGAATCGCTGGGCTGAGGCTCGGGCACGCGAAGCGCTCCGCGGGAAGCCCGAGGCGGGCCGCCCGGGCGGTCCAGAGCTCGAGCGCGCCCGCGTCCCGGGCGCCGATGCGCCAGCTCGCGAGGCCGTTCATGTCCTCGCGGAAGCGGAGAAGAGGTGCGCCCTCGGCTCCGGCGGCCACCACCACGCGCTCGTGCGCCCCGTCGAAGTGCACGTGCTCGAGCGACGCTTCCCGCGCCAGCGCCAGCAGCGCGTCCCCCGCGGCCCTTCCGGTCCCTCCGGTGCGCTCGGGCGCGCCGCGCCGGCCACGGCGAAGGAGCCGGCGGCTCAGGACCCACTCGCTGAAGGTCCCGCCGATGAGCACGAAGGTGTGGTCCGGCATGCTCCCGCGCTCACGGAATACGGGCGGGTCCTCCGTGCCGTCGAGCCAGACGGCGACGTGGTGGCTGACGCCCCGCCGCTCGGCCGCCAGGACCAGGAGCTCTCGCTCGAGGAGCGGGACAGGTGCGCCTTCCCACGCCCTCGGGTCCCCCAGACGATCGACCGGTACGGGCTCCGGCAGGCCGGGGACGCGCAGGCCCTCGGCGCCGCCGCTGGCGTACCAGGCCTGCACCGCCGCGGGGGCCCGGAAGCCGTGCCGGCGCTCTTGCGCCTTCAGCTCCGCGCTCTCGCCGCGCTCGGCGGCGCCGAGCCGAAGTTGCCATGGGGCCTCGGAGCTCACCCCGAAGACAACGGCTCCGCGCGCGGTCCCTTGAGCGGACCCCGAGGGGCGAGCGCTAGATCTCGTCCTTGGCGATGGAGAGCGGGATGTTCGCCTGCTTCAGCGCCTGCTTGAAGATCTGCTTGTCGTTCGACTTCATGTAGGCCTCCTCGGGCGTGACCAGGCCGGCCTTCACGTGCTCGATGAGGTTGTCGTTCATGGTCTGCATGCCGAGGCGGCGCCCGGTCTGCATGGTCGACTTGAGCTGGAAGGTCTTTCCCTCCCGGATGAGGTTCGCGACGGCGCTCGTCGCGATGAGCACCTCGTAGCCGGCCACGCGCCCGCCGCCGATCTTCTTGCACAGCACCTGCGCGACCACGCCGCGAAGCGACTCCGAGAGCATCACGCGGATCTGCTCCTGCTGCTCCGGCGGGAACTGGTCGATGATGCGGTCGACGGTGGAGGGCGCGCTCGTCGTGTGGAGCGTTCCGAACACGAGGTGGCCCGTCTCTGCGGTCTCGATGGCGATGGAGATGGTCTCGAGGTCGCGCATCTCGCCGACGAGCACGATGTCCGGATCCTCGCGGAGCGCGGCCCTCAGCGCGGTCTTGAAGCCTTCCGTGTGCGTGCCGATCTCACGCTGGTTCACGAGGCACTTCTTGTTCGAGTGCACGAACTCGATGGGATCCTCGATGGTGATGATGTGGTCCGAGCGGTTCTCGTTGATGTAGTCGATCAGCGTCGCGAGCGTCGTCGACTTGCCCGAGCCCGTCGGCCCCGTGACCAGCACCAGCCCCTTCGTCAGGTAGCAGAGGTCGAGGACCTTCTTCGGGATCCCGATCTGGTCCACGCTCAGGATCTCGAAGGGGATCTGGCGCATGACCGTGCCGATCCCCTTCCGGTCCATGAACACGTTCACGCGGAAGCGCGCGAGGCCCTCGATGGCGTGCGCGTAGTCCGTGTCGTTCGTCGCCTCGAACTCGTTCCGGTTCTTCTCGGGCGTGATCTCCATGATCAGCGCGTGCAGCTCCTCGTGGCTCAGCTCGCCGTGCGAGGGGTCGAGGGGAACGACGCTTCCGTCCACGCGCGCGAGCGGCACGACGCCCGAGGAGAGGTGAAGGTCCGACGCGCCGGCCTGCTTCATCATGCGCAGGTAGCGGTTGATCTTCGGCTCGCCGGGCGCGAGGCGCACCTGGCCGCCGCCGCCGCTTCGGGCCGGAGGAGCCTGCCGTGGCGGGGCCTGGCGCGGCGGCTCCGCGGGGGGCAAGGGGATGCTCTCCACCTCCGCGGGCGCGGCCTGCGCCGCCGGCTCGAGGCGCACGACCCACGAGCCCGGGGCGTTCGCCG
>JBCDGX010000234.1:0-8217 GCA_038750805.1 Myxococcota bacterium | reverse complement strand
GCGAGAGCTCCCGGGACCCCGAGCTCCTCGCGCTCGATCGCCTCGACGCCGAGACCTTCCTCCGCCAACGCGGCTTCCACTCGCCGCGCCTCCACGCCCATTGCGACTACGCCTGCCGGGACGACTACGGCCTGAGCCTCGGCGCCACGAGCGCGTGGGCGCTCCTCTTCTACTTCGCGGCGCGCGTGCCCGCCCCTGGCGCCGACTCGGCGCCCTTCCTCACATGGCCGGACGGGAACGGCCCGCTCACCCGTCATCTCGCCGAAGCCGCGGGCGACGCCCTGCGTGTGGGTCGCCTCGCCTTCGACGTCCGGGAGGACGCGGGCGCCGTGAGCGTCGGCCTCCTCGACGGCCATGGCGACGTCGAGCAGCTGCGTGCGAAGCACGTCATCGTCGCCCTCCCCCAATTCATCGCGCGGCGCGTGGTCCCGGCGCTCGCTGCGCGCGACGCCCGCGGGGATGCCTTCACCTACGGCCCCTGGGTCGTCGCCAACCTCGCGCTCCGCGACCGGCCGGCGGGACGAGGCGCCCCGCCCGCGTGGGACAACATCATCCACGGCT
The DNA here is from genome assembly GCA_038750805.1 of Myxococcota bacterium. Lineage (GTDB taxonomy): Bacteria > Myxococcota_A > Polyangia > Polyangiales > Houyiibacteriaceae > CALCTH01. The sequence goes on along the minus strand of JBCDGX010000234.1, from coordinate 7,656 downwards.
CCCCGAGCCTCGGCTACGTGAGCGCCACCCATCAGCGTGGCCGGGACCACGGTCCGACGGTCTGGACCTGGTACTACGCGCTCGCCGGCCGAGACGCGCGCGCCGAGCGCGAGCGCCTCGAAGCCGCGGGCTGGGAGGAGTGGGCCCGCGTCGTCCTCGCCGACCTCGGGCCCGCGCATCCGGACCTCGCGGACCACCTCGCGCGCGTCGACGTGTGGCGCTGGGGCCACGCGATGATCCAGCCACGCGTGGGCTTCCTTGAGGGCGGCCGGCGCTTCGCGCGCGCCGCGCCGGCCGGAGCGATCCACTTCGCGCACTCGGATCTCAGCGGCATCGCGCTCTTCGAAGAGGCCTTCCATCACGGCGTCCGCGCCGCCGACGAGGTCCTGGGCGCCCTCGCGCCTTCGGAGGAGGCATGAGCGCCTCGCCCTTCGGTCCGCCGGGCCCCTGGCTCTTCGACCGGTGGACGGACCTCTTGGCCTTCGGCGGCTCGGCGGCCCTGAGCCTCGGGCTGCTCGCGCTCGCCGCGGCCCTCGGTGTCGCCGAGGACGACGCGCCCGAATGGGTCTGGCTGTCCTGCGTTCTCGCCATCGACGTGGCGCACGTCTGGTCGACGAACGTCCGCGTCTACTTCGACGGGGCCGAGCTCCGGCGGCGACCGCTGCTCTACCTCGGCACGCCGCTCCTCGCCTACGCGGCGGGCGCCGTCGCGCACGGCTTCGGGCCCGCGGTGTTCTGGCGGATCCTCGCCTACGCCGCGGCGTGGCATTTCGTCCGGCAGCAGGCCGGCTGGGTCGCGCTCCACGCGCGTCGGACCGGCGCCCGCGCCTGGGAGCGGCGCCTGGACCTCGCCACGGTCTACGCGGGCACGCTCGGGCCCTTGCTCTGGTGGCACGCGCATCCCCGCAGCTTCAGCTGGTTCGTGCCCGGCGACTTCCTGGCGCTGCCGGAGCTCGCTGCCCTCACGGACGCGCTCGCGGTTCCGGCGCTCGTGCTCCTCGGGGTCTTCCTCGGGCTCCGCGTCGTCCGCCCCTGGGCGCGCGGCGAGGCGGTGCCCTGGGGCACGGCGCTCGTCGTCACGACGACCTGGGCGTGCTGGGTGCTCGGCATCGTCGTCTTCGATGGCGACATGGCCTTCACCGTGACGAACGTCCTCATCCACGGCGTGCCCTACCTCGTGCTCACCTGGCGCTACGGCCGGCGACGCGCGCGCTCCGTGGCCGGCGCCCCGGTGGGGCTTCGCTGGCTCGCCGGCCCCGCGGGAGTGAGCGTCGCCGCCTTCCTCACCTTCGTCCTCGTGGCCGCCAGCCTCGAAGAAGCCCTCTGGGACCGCTGGGTCTGGCACGAGCGGCCCTGGCTCTTCGGAACCGCCGCGGACGGGGCGGAGCCCTCCCCCGGGCTCCTCGCCTGGCTGGTCCCGCTCCTCGCCCTGCCGCAGGCGACGCACTACCTCCTCGACGGCTTCGTCTGGAAGCGGCGCTCGAACCCGACGCTTCGGGCCTCCGAGGCGCCTTGACCCCCGCCGGCCGGCGTCCGAGATTCCGGCCGCGGACGTACGGTCGCCGGGAAACGCCCGGGCGCCTCACGCATCCGACGAGGTAGAGCATGAGCGACCCCATCGACCGAGCGCGGCACGACGCGATGGCCCACGCGATCCGCTTTCTGGCCGTCGACGCCGTCGAGAAGGCCAAGAGCGGCCACCCGGGCATGCCCCTCGGCATGGCCGACGCGGCGACGGTCCTCTTCGACCGCTTCCTGAAGTTCGACGCGAGCCGGCCGGACTGGCCGGATCGGGATCGCTTCATCCTGAGCGCGGGCCACGGCTCGATGCTCCTCTACGCGCTCCTCCACCTGACGGGCCACGAGGACATGCCGCTCGACGAGCTGAAGCGCTTCCGCCAGCTCCACTCGAAGACCGCCGGACACCCCGAGTACGGTGAGGCCGCGGGCATCGAGACGACGACGGGGCCGCTCGGTCAGGGGCTCGCCACGGCCGTGGGCTTCGCCCTCGCCGAGCGCATGCTGAACGCGCGCTTCGGCGATGGGATCGCCGACCACTTCACCTACGTGATCGCCGGCGACGGATGCCTCATGGAGGGCGTGAGCCACGAGGCGATCTCGATGGCCGGGCACCTCCGGCTCCATAAGCTCATCGTTCTCTTCGACGACAACGACATCAGCATCGACGGGCCGACCAGCCTCGCGGTGAGCGATGACCAGCCGGCCCGCTTCGCGGCGAGCGGCTGGGACGTGGCGCGCGTCGACGGGCACGACCCGGACGCGGTGGCCGCCGCCATCGAGGCGGCCCGCACGACGGACCGGCCCTCGCTCATCGCCTGCAAGACGACCATCGCGAAGGGCGCGCCCACCAAGGCGGGCACCGCGGCGGCGCACGGCTCGCCGCTCGGGGCGGACGAGATCGCCGGGCTTCGCGCGGCCTTCGGCTGGACGCACGGCCCCTTCGAGCTGCCCGAGAGCAGCACCACGCCGTGGCGCGAGGCAGGGTCGCGCGGCGCCGCGGCCCGCGAGGCCTGGGAGGCACGCCTGGCTGCGCTCGGGAACTCGGACCGCGGGGACTTCGAACGCCGCCTCGCCGGCACGCTCCCGGACGGCGCCTTCGACAAGCTCGGCGAGCTCAAGGCCGCGTGGGCGGCGGAGCGCCCGAAGATGGCCACGCGCGCGTCCTCCGGGAAGGCGCTGGACGCGCTGGTGCCGGAGATCCCCGAGCTCCTCGGCGGATCGGCGGACCTCAGCGGCTCGAACAAGACGCGCGCCGGCGGCACCGAGCCCGTCGGCCCCGGGGCCTATGGCGGCCGCTACGTGCACTACGGCGTCCGCGAGCACGGCATGGCCGCGGCCATGAACGGCATCGCGCTCCACGGCGGCTTCATCCCCTACGGCGGAACCTTCCTCGTCTTCGCCGACTACATGCGCGGCGGCATGCGCCTGAGCGCCTTGATGAAGCAGCGGGTCGTCTACGTGCTCACGCACGACTCCATCGGCCTCGGCGAGGACGGTCCGACGCACCAGCCCATCGAGACGCTGGCCATGCTCCGCGCGACGCCGAACATGAACGTCTACCGGCCCTCCGACGCCATCGAGGTCGCCGAGTGCTGGGAGCTCGCGCTCCGGCGGGAGGACGGGCCCTCGGTGCTCGCGCTGAGCCGCCAGGGGCTCCCGACGCTCCGGGCCGAGGTCGACGAGAACCGCTCGGCCAAGGGCGCCTATGTGCTCGCCGAGGCCACCGGAGAGCGCCGCGCGACGCTGATGGCCACGGGCTCCGAGGTCGAGATCGCCATGGCGGCCCGGGAGAGCCTCGAGGCCGAGGGCGTGCCCACGGCCGTCGTGTCCATGCCGTGCTGGGAGCACTTCGCGGCCCAGGACGAGGCCTACCGGGCCTCCGTGCTCGGCCCCGGCACCGTCCGCGTCGCCATCGAGGCGGCCGGGCCTTTCGGCTGGGACCGCTGGCTCGGCGAGGGCGGGGCCTTCGTGGGCATGCGGAGCTTCGGCGCCTCGGCGCCGGCCAAGGACCTCTACGCGCACTTCGGCATCACCGCCGAGGCCGTCGCCGCGGAGGTGAAGAAGCGCGCCTGAGCCGGCGGAGCCGGGCAGGCTGCTAGCGTGGGGCATGAGCTCCAGCCAGAGCGTCGGCCTTCGGTTCACGCAGCTCTACGTTCTCGTGCTCCTGGCCATCGGCCTCCTGGGGCTCGTCGCGCAATCCTCGGCTCAATACGCCACGGTCGCGCTCCTCTCGGACGCGCATGCGGTGAACATCGCGGGGCGTCAGCGCATGCTCAGCCAGCGCGTGGCCAAGGGGGCCCTCGAGCTCGACGTCGCCCTCGAGGCCGGGGACGCGGCGGCCGCCGCGGCGCGGCGCCGCGAGATCGCGGACGCCGTGGGGCTCTTCGAGGCCTCCCATCAGGAGCTGGTGCGCGGCACGCGGGACGCGGCCATCGGCGAGCGCTTCGACCGCCTCACCGGCGACTTCGACGCCGTGCGCATGGAAGCGCGGGCCGTGGCGCGCTCGACCACGGAGCCGGAGCGCCACGCCGCGAGCGCCGCGCTGCTGGCAAGCGAGGACTCGTTTCTAGAGGGCATGGACGCCCTCGTCTTCGCGCTCGAGGACGCCTCCACGAAGCGCGTCGAGGGGCTGCAGAGCCGGCAGGCGATCTTCTTCGTCGTGCAGCTGCTCGCCCTGCTCTGCGCGGGTGTCGTCGTATTCCGCCCCGCCGTCGCTCAGCTCATGCGCGCGCTCGACGCCCTCGACGCGGAGCGCCGGCGCCGCGTCACCGAGGTCGAGGAGGTGCGCCTCGCGGAGCAAGCCCGCGTGGGCCGCGACCTCCACGATGGCCTCTGCCAGGAGCTCGCAGGCATCGCCATGCTCCTGGGAACGCTCGAACGAAAGGTCGAACGAGGGCACCTCGAGGCTGCGGGGCTCGCGCCCATCCGGACGCTCGTCGCCGACGCGACGGAGCACGCGCGACGGCTCGCGCGCGGGCTCTATCCGGCCGTGCTCGAGCGCGAAGGGCTCGGGCCGGCGCTGACGCAGCTGACCCAGGACCTCGCCGTGCAGCACCCCGTCCCCATCGCCCTCGACCTCGACGTGCACGCAGGATTGCCGGGTACCGTCGAGAACACCCTCTACCGCGTGGCGCAGGAAGCGCTCTCCAACGCGCTTCGCCACGCCGAGCCCACCGAGGTGAAGGTGCGCCTGCTCGTGACCGAGGACACTGCCGAGCTCGTGGTCGAGGACGACGGGATCGGCTTCGGTCCCGAGGAGGTCGAACGCGGAATGGGCCTCGACAGCATGCGCAAGCGGGCCGATCTTCTCGGAGCGACGCACGAGGTCACGGGCGGTCCCGGCGAGGGGACGCGCGTGCTCTTTCGCGTGGAGGACCCGCACCGATGACGACTGAAAGCCCGCGCCTGCTCCTGGTCGACGACCATCCCGTCTTTCGGCTCGGGCTCAAGTCCATGCTCGAAATGGACGGCTTCCTCCAGGTGGTGGCGGAAGCGGCGTCGGCCTCCGAGGCCCGCGCAGAGCTCGAGGGCCAGGCCATCGATCTGATGCTCCTCGACATCAGCCTCCCGGAGGAGACGGGCCTCGAGCTCCTCCGGAGCATGCGCGAGGGCACCGGCGATGGTCCGCCGGTGCTCGTGCTCTCGATGCACGATGAGCGGGTCTATGCGGAGCGCGCGCTCCGCGCCGGTGCGCGCGGCTACCTGATGAAGCACGAGGCCCCCGACCGCGTGCTCGACTTCGTGCATCGCGTGCTGGCGGGTGAGGTCGCGGTGAGCGAGCGGGTGCAGCGCACCATGCTCGACCGCATCGCGTCGGGCGAGCGCGCCGACGCGGCGCCGCCGGAGGTGCTCACGGCGCGGGAGCTCGAGGTCTTCGAGCTCATCGGGCACGGCCTGCGCTCGAAGGAGATCGCGGAGCGCCTCGGGATCAGCGCGCGGACCGTCGAGACCCACCGGACCCACATGCGGCGCAAGCTCGGCCTCGATGGTTCGAGCGATCTCTTGCGGGTCGCCATGCGCTACGCCGCGGGGCTGGGCACGGGCGACTGAGTGCGCCTCAGCGAATCACGCAGAAGGTCTGCTGGTTCAGCGCCGCCAGGTGACCATCGAGGGTCCAGAGCTCGCGGACCTCGCTGACGTAGCCCTCGTGGCCCGCGACGGCGCGCGAACGGAAGGCGAGGTCCCCGGGGGCGAAGGCGTCGCCGAAGTACTCGGCCGTGAAGGCGATGGTCGCCATCGGCCGCATGCGAGACTCGGTGACCAGGAGCGCGGGCCAGAACACGTCCACGAGCCCCGTCAGCTCGGGCGCGCCGTAGCTGGGCGACGAGCACTCGCGAAAGGCGACGCTCCCGACGATGGCGGCGTCGCCCGCGCGAGAGAGGGGCTGACCCTCGGCGCAGCGCATGGTCACGTGCTGCGTGAACGTCGGCCCGAGCGGCGGGGCCATGGGGACCACGGGGAGGGCCTCGAGGTCCGCGGGCAGCGCCGGCGGCGTCATGGACGGGAAGCGCACGTCCGGCGCCCGCGCCAGGCCGAGCAGCCCCGTCGCCCGCGCGCGCGTCTCCCCCTCCTGGAGGAGGCGCGCATCCAGGCTCGTGAGCTTCGTGCCGCGGCGGGTGGTCGTGACGTGGATCTCCGCCGGCCCGGCGACGACCGGAGCGGGGATCTCACCCATCATCGTTCGGAGCGGACGCTCCGGCTCGCTCGCCACGAGCGCCCGCCCGAGCAGCCCGAGCACGAGGCCGCCGTAGGCCCCGCGGCCCTGCTCCCAGCCCGTCGGCACGTTCGCCAGAAAGCGGCCAGGGCCGGCCGCCGTGATCGCCGTCGCTTCCGCGAAGTCTCCGCTCATGGGGGGCCTGCTAGCGCGGAGGACCGCTCCGTGCACCCAGCGCGTCGGCGGTGGGCGCCGGCGGGAGCATCGAGGGTCGGCGCGCCGGGAACCAGTCGTCCTCGTGCTCGGCGATGGCGTCGCGCATCAGCTCCTCCACGGCGAGCACGTCGAGGGAGAAGCGCCGACCGACCGCATCCGTGAAGGACGAGGCGTGAAACACGCGCGCCACGATCCGCGGCTCGGGCCCCTCGCGTCGCCGGAGCCCCAGGGCCACCCGGAGGTTCAGCGTGTCGTCGTCGGTGCCCAGCACGATGAAGGGAGGCACGGCGTCGCCGACGTAGGCCCGGAGCCGTTCCCAGGTCTCCGGGTCCGCCACGTCGCCGTCGATGCAATGGTGCGGCACGGCGCAGTTCAAGGGGACGTGGGGCGCGAAGTAACGCGACCGAAGCGTCGCGTGCCGGTCCACGACCACCACCTCGTGGATCTCCGAGCAGAGGTCCCCGTGGGAGAGGAGCTCCTCGTAGAGCGTCTGCCCGAAGCGCCCGAAGCCGGCGAGCACGATCACGTCCTTCGCCTCCGTGGAGGCCAAGTGTTGCCGGAGCGCCACGTCGAAGAGCCGCTGCGCCGCCAGGCGATGCGCGTTGAAGGTGCGCGCCGTCCCGCGGAGCGCGTCGAGCTCCCGCCGGAGCTCGAGGTCCGCCACGTGCGCGAGCACCGGAAGCCCCGGGTGCTGGTCCTGCATCGCCGCGGCCGCCTCGAGGTTCGCAAGGTCGTCGCTGGTCAAGACGACCACCCCTCGGGCCCGACCGAGCGCCAGCATCTGATGCGTCGCCGGCTTGCGGATGTCCGCCCGGATGAAATGCGCGCCGAAGCGCCGGCGCAGCTCTCCGGCCAGGTCGTCGTTCCCCTCGGCGTCGACGACGACCACGGGGCATTCCCGCTGGCGAACGCCCTCTTTCACGAGGAGCGCCTCGAGGAAGAGGTGCCCGAGGCGGCCTGCCCCGATGACGACGAAATGGTCCCGAAGGCGGTAGCGCACCCAGAGGTCCGGACGAAGCAGGCGGAGCCCGCCCTCGACGAGCGCGCCGCCGGTGATCGCCGGCGCCAGGAAGTACACCACCCAGAGGAGCGCCCGCGCCGGGTTCGGCCCCGTGGGAATCCCGAGGTCGAGGCCGCCGAGCACGAAGAGCCCGGCGACGAAGTACACGCGTTCGACGATGCCCGCGGGCGTGCCGAGGGGGTCCAGGGCCCGTTCGCTGAAGCCCGCGCCGAGCGCGAAGGCGCCGAGGGCGAGAGCGAAGGTG
>JBCDGX010000233.1:0-8220 GCA_038750805.1 Myxococcota bacterium | reverse complement strand
GGCGAGGCCGAGGCACGCCGCCGCCATGGCGATGCGATGGTCGCCGCGGCTCGCGATGGTCGCCGGCCGGAGCGGGCCCCCGCCTTCGATGATGAGACCGTCCGGCAGCTCCGCACACGGCACGCCGAAGGCCTCGAGCACCGACGCCATGGCCGCGAGGCGGTCGCTCTCTTTGACGCGGAGCTCCTGGGCGTCCCGGATCTCCGTACGGCCCGGTACGCCCGCCGCCAGGGCACAGAGCGCCGGGACCTCGTCGATCATGCGGACGAGGAGCTCGCCGCCGAGCACGCTCGAGCGGCCGGCGCGCGCGCCCTCGCCTCCGACGTGGAGGTCCGCCAGGGGCTCGCCGCCGGCGCCCTCCCCCTTCGGCACGATCTGGAGCGGGAGGCCCATCAGGCGGAGCTGATCGAGGAGCCCCGTGCGCGTCGGGTTCACGCCGACGCCCTCGAGCACGACGTCGCTCCCGCGCCGGAGCAGCGCCGCGACGATGGGAAACGCCGCGCCGCTCGGGTCGCCGGGCACGTGCCAGGTGAAGCCCCCCCAGCCGCCGTTCCAGCCTTCGCCAAAGCCCGCCGGGTCGAGCACGACGGCGCTCCCCGCCGTGCGGAGCGGGACGCCGAGGGAGAGCATCATGCGCTCGGTATGGTCGCGGCTAAGCACCGGCTCCTCGAGGGCCGTCGGCCCCTCGGCATAGAGCCCGCTGAGCAGGAGGCAGCTCTTCACCTGCGCGCTCGCGACGGGCATGCGGTACTCGAGGCCCGCGAGGGCCTCGCCCTCGACGAGGGGCGCGATGCTGAGCGGCGGGTAGACCTCTTCGCCCTCGCGCGCCGCCCGGAGCTCGCCCTTCGCGCTCCCCCCGACGTGCGCGCCGCGGGCCTTCAGCGGGAAGACCACGCGGCCCATGGGCCGGCGGCTGAGGGAGGCGTCGCCGACGAGGCGGCTCCCGAAGCGCTGCCCCGCGAGGAGCCCCGCGAGGAGCCGGATGGTCGTGCCCGAGTTGCCGCAATCGAGCACCTGCCGCGGCATGCGGAGCCCGCGCAGACCCACGCCCTCGATGCGGGCTTCCTCGGCGCCGGGCACGCCGGCGCGCTCGAGGGTCACGCCGAGGGCCTCGAAGATGGCCATGGTGGCGCGGTTGTCCTCGCCGCCGCTCAGGCCCGTGACGTGGCAGGCGCCGCGGCTCAGGGCCGCGAAGATCACCGCCCGGTGGCCGATGGACTTGTCGCCCGGGAGGCGCGCCCGGCCCTTCAGCGGGGTGGCGCCGCCGCGAACGCGGAGCGTGCCGCCGACGTTCATGGCGCGGGCGGGGCTTCCGTCGCCTGGTCGGGCGGGCTCCCGAGGAGGCCGAGGAAGCCGCGGGCCATGCCGTAGACCTGGCGGACGGTCTCGTCCGGGACGTCGATCTCGAAGACGAAGTCGTTCCCTTCGGCGACGACCGTGGTGCGGTTCAGGATGTCCCGGACCGGGATGAAGGGCGGGATGCGCTCCATGCCCTCCTGGATCTGCGCGTTCACCAGGCCGACGAGGCGCTGCGGGAGCTCGGGCTCGTTGGCCATGAGCACGAAATGCGCCTGGACCCCGTTCGTCGCGTCGATCTCGAGCGCAAGGGCCTCGACCTTCTGCGCGTCCGGGCCGAGGGGCGAGTCGAGGAGCATGCGCCGCCCGGCCTCGGTCCCGAGCACGAGGGCGTCGACCATCGGCGCGGGGAGCGCGACGCGCTCGTGCGCGTGGGTCCAGCGCGGGTCCGCGAGCGCCGGCGCCCGGCCCGGGCTCATGACGTAGCCGGGCATCTTCTCGGTCTCGCCGACGGCCCACCAGGTGTCCTCGAGGTGCACGAAGGTGCCCTGGTCGTCACCGTAGGCCTCGAGGCCCCCGACCGTGGTCGGGACGATGTCCTCCTCGTCCGTGAGCGTGACGAAGTGCCGGTGGAACTCGGGCCCCGGGAGCGTGGTCTGGAAGAGCACGAGCCCGAGCTCCGGCTCGTACTCGCCGGGGACGAGCGCGACGTAGGCCGTGGGCATGGAGCGCACCAGGGCGAGGAAGGCCTCGGTCTTCTCCGGCTCGTCCTGGGCCTCCCGGTCGATGATCTCCTGGGCCCACTCGAAGTAGGGCGAGGCGATGATCCGCGAGACGTCGAGGCGCACCAGCGCGAAGGTCTCCGCCGGCAGGAAGGCCATCGGGTCGAAGGGCGGCGGGGCCGGCGTCTCGATGCGCGCGGCCTCGGGGGTCTCGGGCGGCCTGGCGTCGCGCTGGCAGGCTCCAAGGAGCCCGAGCGCGAGGAGGGGGAGCAGAACGGCGACGTGCTTCATCGCGTTCCTCCATGGTTCAGGTGCGCGCCCTTCGCCAGCACCTCGAGGAGGCGGTCGTTCATCGGCGCGGTGCCGAGCGTGATCCGGAGCCAGCGCCCGAGGGGCGACGGCATGGGCCGGGTGATCACGCCCGGGTGGAGGAGCGCGTCGTAGACCTCGGCGCCCGGGCGCTCGAAGCCGACGAGGAGGAAGTTCGCCTGGCTCGGCGCCACCTCGAGGCCGAGCTCGCCGAGGGCGCGGGCCACGCGCACGCGCTCCGTGGCGTTCAGCGCGACGTAGCGCTCGACGTGCGCCGCGTCGTCGAGGGCCGCGAGCGCCCCGAGCTGGCCGAGCGCGTTCACGTTGAAGGGCGCCCGCATGCGGTGGAGGTAGCCCACGAGCTCGGCCGGGCCGATGGCGTAGCCGACGCGGAGCGCCGCGATGCCGTAGGCCTTCGAGAAGGTCCGGAGGACGAGGAGACGCTCGCGGAGCCCGCGGAGCTCGAGGGCGCTCACGTAATCGTCCGCGTCCGGGAACTCGACGTAGGCCTCGTCGAGCACGGCGATGACCTTTGGCGGGAGCTCGCGGAGCAGGCGCTCGAGGTCCGCCCGCCCGACGTAGGCCCCCGTCGGGTTGTTCGGGTTCGCGAGGAAGAGGACCTTCGTCTCCGGCCGCACCGCCGCGAGCATCGCGTCGACGTCCCAGTGCAGGTCGTCGCGGAGCGGCACCTCCGTGTAGGGCACCCCCGCCGCCGTGCAGCCGAGCCAGTAGCAGACGAAGCTCGGCTTCCCGAAGACGACGTGCTCGTCGCGGCCCGGGAAGGTGCGGCAGATGAGGTCGATGAGCTCGTTCGAGCCGTTCCCGAGCACGACCTCGTCCATCGGTACGCCGTGGCGGGCCGCGAGGGCCTCCCGGAGCCGATAGGCGGCGCCGTCCGGGTAGAGGTGGAGGTCCGGCGCGGCGGCCTTTACGGCCTCCACGGCCTTCGGGGAGGGACCGAGGGGGTTCTCGTTCGACGCGAGCTTGAGCGCGCCGGTGATGCCCAGCTCGCGCTCGAGCTCCGGGGCGGGCTTGCCCGGGCGGTACGGAATCATGCGCGCGACGTTCTCGGGAACGAGCGCCGGGAGGGGGCCATCCGTCATGGCGGGAGAGTGGTGCGAGGGGGCCACGGGCTCAAGGGCGAGACGCCCCTGCGCGGGGCGGAAACCCGGGAAGGGCCCCGCGACAAGAGAGCAAGAGCACGGGACCGGGCCCCCGCTGGGGATAGCTTGGAGCCATGGCCGACCGCGATGAGCACGAGGGGATCCTCTCCGACCTGGAAGCCGCGGACCGGAGCCTCGCGTCGGCCCTCGACGCGCACGCGCGCGCCATGCAGCGCCTCGTCGCGCTTCGCCAGCGCGACCCCGAGGGCTTCTACCCGGAGCCTCGGGACACGGACGTCATCGCGCGGATCCGCGAGGCGCTCACGGTCTTCCCGCCGAAGGACGTCGAGCCCCTCGTGCGCGAGCTCCTCGGGGTGAGCGCGAGCCTGGTGGCGCCGCGGCGCATCGGCTTCCTCGGGGCGGACGGGGGCTTCGCGCACCTCGCGGCGCGGAGGCACTTCGGGCACGCGGCGAGCTACTTCGCGCAGGACGACGTGGAGGCGCTCTTCGAGGACGTCCGCCGGGAGCGCGTGAGCAGCGCCGTGGTGCCCCTCGAGACCTCGACCGAGGGCGCCGTGACGGGGACGCTCCTCGGCCTCGCGGGAAGCGAGGAGGTGCGCATCACCGCGGAGCTCACGGTGCCCGGCGCCTACCACCTCTACGTTCCGGCGGGTGAAGGTCCCGTCACCAAGATCTACGGCGCCGTGCCGGCCCTCGGCGCGTGCGAGCATTACCTCCAGCGGGAGCACGCGAGCGCGACCATCCTCGACGTGCCGAGCGGCGAGGAGGCCGCCCGCCGGGCCCGCGACGACGAGGGCGCGGCGGTGCTCGGCACCGAGCTCCTTTCGAGCCTCTGGGGCCTCACCCGCATCGCCGAGCACGTCGAGGACGTGCCGGATGCGCAGACGCGCTACGCGGTGGTCGGGCGGCGGCCAACGCGGCGCACGGGGCGGGACCGTACACTCGTCGCCATGGCGCTGAACGACGCGCCGGGGGCGCTCTACGAGTCCCTCGCGCCCTTCGCGGACCGCGGGGTGAACCTGACGCGCCTCGAGTCGCGGCCGACGCCGCGGGGGCCCTGGCGCTACGTCTTCTTCCTCGAGATGGACGGCCACGTCACGGACCGGAACCTGGTCACGGCCCTCGAGGATATGCGCGTGAAGAGCCGGCATCTGCGGGTGCTCGGCAGCTACCCGCGGCCCGCCGAGGGCTGACGCCGCTCAGAGGAGCTGCTTCAGCCGCGCGAGGGCCTGAAGCGCCTCGAGGGGCGTCATGCGCTCGGGGTCGAGGCCCGCGAGGGTCTTGTGCACCTCGCTCGGCTCGGGCTCCGGCGCCGGTCCGGCGAAGAGTTCGAGCTGCGCCTGCCCGCGTGCGTCCACGGGGCGCATGCGCGCCGGCGCGCCGCTCGGCAGCATCTGCCCGCCCTCGAGGTCGCCGAGGAGCGCCCGGGCGCGGGCGAGCACCACCGGGGGAAGGCCCGCGAGGCGCGCGACGGCGACACCGTAGCTCCTGCTGCTGCCGCCGGGGACGAGCTTGTGGAGGAAGACCACGTCCCCCTCGTACTCGCGCGCCGCCACGTTCACGTTCGCCACGCCCGGCCGCGTCGCCGCCAGCTCACAGAGCTCGTGGTAGTGCGTCGCGAACATGGTGCGGCAGCCGATCACGTCGTGGAGGTGCTCGGCGACGGCCCAGGCGATGGCGAGCCCGTCGTAGGTGCTCGTGCCCCGGCCGATCTCGTCGAGGATCACGAGGGAGCGGCGCGTGGCGCCGCGGACGATGCTCGCCGTCTCCTTCATCTCGACCATGAAGGTCGACTGGCCGCCGCCGAGGTCGTCGGAGGCCCCGACGCGCGTGTAGAGGCGGTCCACAACGCCGACGTGCGCCGCCTGCGCGGGCACGAAGGCGCCGGCCTGCGCGAGGATCACGGCGAGGGCCGTCTGGCGCATGGCCGTGGACTTCCCGGCCATGTTCGGTCCGGTGATCACCATGAGCTGGGGCGCCTCGCCCTCCCCTTCGTCGTCGCCCGTGCCGGCCGCGAGGCGGACGTCGTTGGGCACGAAGGTCCCCGCGGCCGCGAGCTGCTCGACGATGGGGTGCCGCGCCTCGACGAGCTCGAGGAGCAGCCCCTCGTCGACCGTCGGGCGCACGTAGCCGTGGCGCTGCGCGACCTCCGCGAGTGCGGCGTGCACGTCCACGGCGGCGAGCGCGGCGGCCACGCGGCGGAGCGCCTCCGCGCCGCGCCCGACGATGCCCCGGAGGTCCTCGAAGAGCCGCTGCTCGAGGCGCTTGCTCCGCTCGTCGGCGCCGAGAATCTTCTCTTGGAGCTCGGCGAGCTCTTCGGTCACGTAGCGCTCGCCGTTGGCGATGGTCTGCTTGCGGACGTACTCGCTCGGCACGCGGTCGAGGTGGGCGCGCGTGACCTCGAGCGTGTAGCCGAAGACCCGGCTGAACTTCACCTTCAGGGACGGGATGCCCGTGCGCCTGCGCTCGCGCTGCTCGAGCTCGAGGACCACGTCCTTGCTCTTCGAGGAGAGGGTGCGGAGCTCGTCGAGGTCCGTGTCGACGCCCTCGCGGACGATGCCGCCGTCGCGAGCGCTGACGGGAGGGCTCTCGACGAGCGCGCCCTGAAGGGCCTCCTCGAGGGTCGCGAGCTCGAGGCCTGCCGCCGGCACGAGCGCCGCGAGCGTGTCGTCGGTGCTCGCCGCCGCCGCCGCCCCGAGCACCTCTCGGAGCTCCCGCGCGGCCGCCAACGAGTCCCGGACGGCCCCGAGGTCCCGGGGCGTCGCGACGCCGAGGGCCGCGCGCGTGGCCAGCCGCTCGAGGTCCGCGACGCCCGCCAGGCGTTCGCGGAGCTCGCGCCGCAGCGCGGCATCGGCGACGAGGGCCTCGACGGCGTCGTGGCGGCGCCGGATGGCCGCGACGTCCGTGAGCGGAGCCAGGAGCCGGCGCCGAAGCGCCCGCGCCCCCATGGAGGTCTTCGTCAGGTCGAGCAGATGAAGCAGCGAGCCGCGCCGCTCCCCGCGCAGCGTCCGCACCAGCTCGAGGTGACGGACCGCCGCTTCGTCCAGGACGAGCTGGTCCGCCGGGTCGTAGCGCCCGACGCGGCGAAGCTCGAGGCTCGCGCCGGGCTGGCTGGCCTCGGCGTAGGCGAGCGCGCGGACCGCGGCCCGGCGCGGAAGCGGGTCCGCGAGCGCCGGTCCCCTCGCCTCGTCGCCGAGGATGCGCGTGAGGAGCGCGTCCGAGGCATCGGCCCCCTCGGGCAGCGGGCCGGGCCTCGAGGTCGCGCGTTCGAGGGCCGGCCGGAGCGTCGCCGCCACCGCCTCGCCGGCCTCTCCCTCGGGCACGAGCACCTCCCGCGGGTCGAGACGCGCGATCTCCGCGAGGAGCGCCGCCGCGTCCGGCAGGGCGCAGGTGCGGAGCTCACCGGTCGAGAGCTCGAGGGCCGCGAGGCCGAGCGCGCCCTCCCCCTCCGCCACGGCGACGGCCACGAGGTAGTTGTCGGTGCGCGCGTCGAGGGCGTCCTCCTCGAGACAGAGGCCCGGGGTCACGACGCGCACCACCTCGCGCGGGACGACTCCCTTCACCGTCTTCGGGTCCGCCATCTGCTCGCAGATGGCCACGGTCTGCCCCTTCTGGAGCAGCTTACTCACGTAGCCTGCGGCGGCGTGATGGGGCACGCCCGCCATCGGGATCGCCTCGCCCACGGGGCCCTTGCCGCGGGTCGTGAGCGCGATGTCGAGGAGCTCCGACGCGCGCACCGCGTCGTCGTAGAAGAGCTCGTAGAAGTCCCCCATGCGGAAGAAGAGGAGCGCCTCCGGGTAGCGCTCCTTCGCCCGCAGGAACTGCTGCATGGCCGGGCTCGGCCCCTTGCGCTTGGCGCCCTTCTTTCGCCGCGCGGCGTTCACCGAGCAGGGTCTAGCAGGTTGTCGACCCGTTCGGAGCTAGTCGATGGTGCGGACGACGCGAAGGGGCTCCACGCCGAGCTCGAGGATGCGATCTGCGTTCCCATCCACCGCGAAGAGGCGGCGAATGCCGGGCACGTAGTCGATGCCCGCGAAGATCGTGCTCCCCGGCGGCGAGACGACGGTGTCGAACGCGGGATCGTCGAGGCCGAAGACCAGCCGGGCGGTCTCGCCGCCGATGCGGAACTCCGGCTCGTCGTCGCTCGCGGGCGGCGGACCGTCGAGGCGGAAGGCCACGCGCGGGTTCTCGAAGAGCACCCCGAGGCGTGCGCGCCCGAAGCGGAAGGTCGAGGGGTCGCTCGGATCCTCCGGCTGGCCCGCGAGGTCCACGATGCAGACGCCGGCGTCGTCCTCGACGACCCGGTGCAGGAAGCTCGTGACGGCGCCGGTCACGGTGAAGGCGTCGCCGGCGGTCACGATGTACTCGAAGAGCTGCGTCGGCTCGAGGGGCGGCGCCGCGGCGTCCGGCCCGCTCCCCGGCGCGAAGGGCGCGTAGCAGGTCTCGAAGCGCTCGTAGGTCGCGCGCGCGAAGTCCGGCGCCGGCGCGAGAACGAGCTCACCGCGGGCCGAGCGGACGATGCGCATCTCGAGCTCGAGGCTCCGCTCGCCCTCCTCGTCCACGTAGAAGGAGAGGCAGTCGCGGCTCGCCTCGCTCTCGGCACGGAGCGGGTCGCCGACGATGCGGAGGCGGTCCCCCTCGTAGCCGCATTCCCGCGCCGTCGGGTCGGCGGCGCAGGTGTCGGCGACGTTCTCGCTCCCGAGCACGCCCCGGGTGCAGAGGCTCGAGGTCGCGTCCCGGAGGGTCACGCCGCCCGCGAAGAGCGCGTC
>JBCDGX010000232.1:0-8236 GCA_038750805.1 Myxococcota bacterium | reverse complement strand
GCCCCCGGGGACCCAGGCCGGGACATGCTGCTCGCGCTGCTTCGGCGCGTCTCCGAGTCCGCCTCGCCGAGGGAGACGCTCCCGCTCCTCTCCGCCGTGGCCTACTCCTGGGACCACGGGATCCTCGACGAAGAGCCGGCGTTGTCGCTTGCGCGGCGCCTGAGGTCGCTCTTGCGCCTCGGAGCATCGGACGTGACGCCCGAGCTCGGGGCCGCCGGAGCACTTCTGGAACGCGCCGCGCCTAGCGCCGCCCTGAACGTCTGGCGGGACGCCCTCGAGGCGCACGCTGGCGACGTTCGTGGGGTCTGCCCGGCGGCCCCGGAGGAGCCTGCGCGGCGGGCCGCGCTCAGGCGTTGGTTCGAGCTGCAACACGGGGACTGGGTCTCCTCCGGCGAAGGGAACGCCTGCCGCGGCCTCGCGACGCTGCGCGGGTGGGTGTCCGCGTCCGCCCTCGCGAGCGCGGACCGAGCCCTCGGCGAAGGGCACGCCTTCGAGCTCGACCATCCCGCCTTCGGGCGTATCCCGGCCATGCGCTACCGCCACGATGACGGTTATGGATGCGCGGTCGAGATCCTCGTCGGCGAGGTCCTGGGCGAGTGGCGCGTGCTGGAGGAGTTCATGGGCTGCATGACCCACTGAGCGGTGCTTCCGCAGGCCGCGAGGATGCCGCGGCAGAGCCAGGGTCCGGCGCTCAATCGTCGGGCAGGCGGGCGACCCACACCCCGGAGCCGTACGCCGCGCCGTTTCGCGAGATGGTTCGGGCTTCGTCGAGCCAGAAGCCGCGCACCGCGTAGGTCGCGTCCGCGCTCCGGACGGTGGTCGTCCCGGCGGGTCCGAAGACGAACGTCTCGGGGCCCACGGTCATGCGCATGCGGAGCGGGACGAAGCTGATGCCGGGGACGTAGGCGATGCACTCCGGCCGGTCCGCTTCGACGACGAGCTCACCGGCCTCCCAGGGACCTCGCCCGGCAGTTCCTTGGGACCGCTGCTGCGCTGCAAAGAGTAACTCGCCCGAATCCGCGCGAAAGATGAGCGTTT
This sequence comes from Myxococcota bacterium, assembly GCA_038750805.1. GTDB lineage: Bacteria > Myxococcota_A > Polyangia > Polyangiales > Houyiibacteriaceae > CALCTH01. The sequence goes on along the minus strand of JBCDGX010000232.1, from coordinate 7,198 downwards.
CGAAGCTGTCCGGGCGCGTCGTTTCTGCGAACACCGACCGTCCCACCTCGAAGGCCATCAGGTCCGCCGGCTCCGCGCCCCCGATGCTGATGGTGTGCTCCGTTCCTTCGGTGTTCACGAGCACTAACCCGACGCCAGCGTCGCTGCTCGCCACGGCGCGCACGACCAGCTCGCCGTCGGGCACGGACCGATAGGCGACGAACTGCCTGAGTTCCGGAGCCGGAACGACCCCGGCGAACCAGCTCTCGGGGCATGTGCTGCACCCCGCGGCACGCGCCTCGACGTGGTCTTGGAACGTGGTCATCAAGCACTCCTCGAGCGAGAGCTCGGTGGAGCCGTCCACGGAGAGGTCGATGAAACCGTCGGGCGCGTCGACCACCGCCGATTGGCTGCATGCCGTGAGGACGAGACCGAGAAGGAGCGTCAAGCGGGCCACGCGCGCACGCTAGCGACGCGCGAGGAGGCAGGCTAGCGCGAACGTTCTGCTGCCCTGCGACGACTGCGGGCGCGCGCATCTGAGAGCGGGGTGGCGGCGTTTTGGCGGCGCGCACGGTTCTCGCGGGCCTACTCCACGCCTACGGCACGTGCGCGCGCCCCATGGCCTGCACGAAAGCGCCCACGTGGAGGCGCTCTCGTCGCTCCCGCGGCACGATCACCAGGCTCACGCCGCCTCGCTGCGATGCGACGTGGAGGTAGTTCCCGTCCACGAGGACCAGCGTCGCCCCGAAGGGCGCGGGGGTATTCACCGCAGCGCAGTGCACGCGTGCGTGCGAACAGACCGGCGGTCGTGACGCTCGCCCGGACTCCGACGCGATGAGGGAGACGGTCCCGCCCCCGTCGAGCAGCTCACCGAAGCTCCATTCCGGAGAACGAAGCGTCGACCAGCTCCCGGTGAACACGTCGAGCCGTCGGCGCGCGTGCGTCGCGGCGCGGTGCGAGGGCTCGAAGCGCGGCGCATCCACGTCGATTCTCGCGCGCGCAACGCCCAGCGAAACGAGAACGTCCTGTCCGCACAGCCGCGCCTGTCGGTGGTCGGGTGGCGGAAGCGCCTCGCCGAATCCGGGGTCGCTCACGGCGCCGCGTCGGGTCCGGGGGCGGAGGAGGCGGTGCGCGAGGCCGAACCACTCCCGCTCGATGCCGTCGGATGCGGGGCGCCTGACCTCGAGCACCAGGCCCAACCCGTTCCGCTCGCCGAAGCCGATATGCAGGCGCCGGTCCGTGGCCGAGAGGAACGCAAAGGGCGGAGGCTCGGTGGAGGGCCGCCGGTCGGGATGCGGCGGGCCTGAAGGGGCGCGTGCTGCGTCCTCGCCCCAGAGCCACCACCGATGCCCGGGGAGGTCGCGGGGATCGCAGACGCCGCGCGGGCAACCGATGCGACTGAGAAGCAGCCGCGGGGGCTCGTCGATGAAGAAGGGGCTCACGGGCGGAGGGCCGACAAAGAACCCCAGGCGCGCCGTGTCGCCCTCGGCGGCGCACGGGAAGGTGAGCTGCCGCGTTCTGGGAGCGCTCGTCGCGGCCCTCGAGCCCCCGCCACACGCGATACTCGTCATCAGGACCAGCCCGCACAGGGCAACGACCGTGCTTCGCGTCCGGCCTCGCCTGGGCCCCCGAGGCGCCAAGCCGCGCGCCGGCCTCGAAGAGCACGGCCTCTGTGGCGCAGGTCGAACCGCCATTCGGGGCCTCACACGCGAAGCGGGTGGGGGACGATCGGCAGCGCGGTGCCGAAGTGCTGGAAGTCGCGGTTCATCATGAGGACGACGCACGGCTCAAAGACCCGCGTCCCACGGCGGCTCGGGGCCGAAGCGTGCTGCTAGGAAGTCGACCAGCGCGCGTACCGAGCCCCGCAGGTGGCGGTTGTGAGCGTACACGGCGACGAGCTGCAGCGACCGGGCTTCGTAGCCCCCGAGCACGCGGACCAGCTCTCCTCGACGCAGCCTGGGGCCGGCGACGAAGGTGGGCAGATAGGCCAGGCCGATCCCCGCCAGGGCGGCATCGCGGGCCGCGTGCGCGCTGTTGACGATGTACCGGCCACGGACCGCGTGGGTCGATTCGCCCTCGGGACCGCGGAGCCACCACTGCCTGGGCTGGTTGGTGTCGATGATGCAGTCGTGCGCGGCCAGCTCCGCGGGTGCGCGCGGCAGCGCGCGACCTTCCAGGTACCCGGGCGAGGCGCACACCACGTGGCGGCAGGGCGCGAGGCGGCGCGCGATCATCGTCGAGTCCTCGAGCTGACCGATGCGGATGGCGAGGTCGATGCGCTCGGCGACCAGGTCGAGGTGGTGGTCGCTCAACACGAACTCGACCTCGACGTCCGGATGCTCGCGGACGAAGGCGGGGATCAGCGTCCCGAGGTGCTCCTGCGCGAAGGAGACTCCGGCGGTCACCCGCAGCCGGCCCCGCACGCTCGCCGAGGCGTCGGATACGTCACGCTCGAGCTCCTCCAGGTCGTCGAGCAGCGCCACGCAGCGCAGCAGGTACGCGCGCCCGGGCTCCGTAAGGCTGAGCCGTCGCGTCGTGCGCACGAGGAGCTGCGTTCCCAGGTGGTCCTCGAGGTTCGACACGTGCCGGGACACGGCGGTGCTGGAGATCCGCAGGCTCCGCGCGGCGCCACGGAAGCTCCCGAGCTGCGCGACCTCCGCGAAGACCTTCATGCTCTCGAGGCGGTCCATTGTCCCAAATATCGGGATAGTGAAGCCCGATGACCAGCTATTATCAACGGAAACGCGAGTGACCAGGGTAGAGTCATGAACCGCTTCACCCAGCAGCACGTCCTCGTCATCGGCGCCACGACCGGCATCGGTCTCGCTACCGCCCGCCGCCTCCAGCAGGAGGGGGCCCACGTCATCATCACCGGCCAGAACCCGGAGCGCCTGCGGCAGGCCGCGGCCGAGCTCGGGGAGGTCACGGCCCTCGCGCTCGACGTCGCGTCGGCGGAGAGCCGCGAGGGCTTCGTGAGCGCGCTTCGCGCCCGGACCGACCGCCTCGACGCCGTGATCTACAACGCCGGCATCGCCGCCTTCGCTCCCTTCGAGGGCTTCGACGAAGCGGCCTTCGACCACCAGATGGCCATCAACTTCAAGGGAGCGTTCTTCACCGTGCAGGCGCTCCTGCCTCTGCTCGGCCAGGGCAGCTCGCTCGTCTTCAACACGTCGATCAACAACCAGGTCGGCATGCCGCACTCCACGGTCTACGCCGCGTCCAAGGCCGCGCTCCGGTCGCTCTCGCGCACGCTCGCGGGCGAGCTGCTTCCGCGGGGCATTCGCGTGAACGCGGTGAGCCCTGGCCCCGTCGAGACGCCCATCTACCAGAAGCTCGGGCTGCCGCCGGAGCAGCTCCAGGCCATGGCCGGGCAGGTCCTGGGCAACGTGCCGCTCGGGCGCTTCGGTCAGCCGGAGGAGATTGCCGGGGCGCTGGCCTTCGCGGCCTCGAAGGACGCGTCCTTCATGGTGGGCGAGGAGCTCGTCGTCGACGGCGGCTGGACGGGGCTGTGAAGGTCCTGCGGATCGACGCCAGCGCCCGCCGCGGGGGCTCGCGGAGCCGCGCGTGGGCCGACGCGCTCCTCGACGAGCTGGGGCCGACGGAGGTCGTGCATCGCGATCTCGGCGCCGAGGCGCTGCCGCAGCTCGACGAGGCGACGCTGCGTCACTTCGGCTACCTCCCGGACGACGCGGGGCCGACCGCGACGTCGGCGCTCTCGGAGCGGTTGATCGGGGAGCTGGAGGCGGCCGATGCCATCGTGATCGCCACGCCCATCTACAACTTCTCGGTGCCCGCTGCGCTCAAGGCGTGGATCGACCTGGTCGCGCGCTCGCGGCGCACGTTCCGGTACACGAGCGACGGTCCCCGGGGCCTGCTCGCCGACCGTCCGGTGTACGTGGTCGTGGCGTCGGGGGGCACGCGCATCGGCTCGGACGCCGACTTCGCGACGCCCTACCTGGTGCACGTCCTCGGCTTCCTGGGCTTGCGGGACGTTCGCGTCATCGACACCCGCGGCGCGGCGCGCGGGGAGGACGGCGTTCGCGACGCCGTCCGCCGCGCCCTTCGCAAGAGCGCGGCGGCAGCCTGAGGCGGGCAGCATGGCCTTCCATCTGCACGTCTACTTCGACGACCACTCGCGCCCGGCGGCGCTCGCCCTGCGCGAGCGCATCGCCACCCTCTCCCCCCACGCCGTCCTGGGCCGTGTGCACGAGGAGCCGGTCGCGTTTCATCCCCGCGCGATGTACCAGGTGGCCGTGTCCGACGCGGAGCTCGGCCCGGTCCTGAGCCAGGTGCTGGCGCATCGCGGCGAGCTCTCCGTGCTCGTGCACCCGCTGCACGGCGACGTGTGGGCCGAGCACATCGACGACGCGATGTGGATCGGCCCGCGACTCGAGCTGGACCGCGCGCGCTTGCGCCACGCATCGAGCGCGGTGGGACCCGGCGCCGAGGGGCATGGCGCAACGATGCGATAGCCGCGCGCGGGGGCGGTACGTCCAAGCCCCGGGAGCTCGCGCGGTGACGCATCGATGGGCAGGTCGAGCGTCTCATTGTTGGGTCGCGCCCCCGCCCGTCCGCCTGCAACCGTGGGGAGGGTTACGACGCGGGCGCGCGCGGCTAGGCTGGGTTGCGTGGACCTCCGCCCGAAAGCAGCGACGAGGAGCCAGCTCGGAGTCGTTGCCCTGCTCGCAAGCCTCGCGCTGGCGAGGCCGCTGAGCGCGCAGCAGCCGAGCGACGCGGAGCGACTAGGGGCGCTCGGCGCGCTCGCCCTCGAGGCACCGCTGGATGAGTCGTGCGGCCCCTCCTTCGATGCCGCATCGCTGGCAGCGGCCTACGCGGAGGTGGCCGTCGGGCCCTTGCCGCGCATGCCCCGAAGGGCCTCGGCGGCCGGCCTGCAGCGCTTCTTTCGTGCACGGCTCCTTCCCGCGCTTCAGCGTTCGAAGCGCGCGCTCGGCGAGGCGGACGCGCGGGTGGAGGACGCGCTCGAACGGCGCTGCCGCGGCGACTGGATGGGCGTGTTCCATGCGCGACTCCGGGCCTTTCTCACGCTGGCGGAGGCTGAGCGCGAGGTGGAGCAAGCCATTCGGGATCGCAGCACGGGCCACGCCGCGATGGACGAGACCCTGAAGCCGGAAGCGTTGCGAGCCGAAGAGTCCTGGGCCACGGGGCTGCTGCTCGCGGCGCGGGAGCGGCGCATCGGTCGGGAGGTCGAGGCGCTGATCGCTCGCGGGCCAGAGATCGAGCGCGTTCTCGGGTTGCTCGGACGACTGGGGTGGTTCGCGTTGAGCGCGCGCATGGAGGAGCTCTCCTTTGCGGGTCTCGACCGTCCGGCGTGCGCCGAGCTCGATGCGCTGCACGCGGAAGCGCTCACCGAGGAAGCGCCCGTGCTGACGGTCTTCGATCCCGCCATCACGCCGAATGCGCTGAACGAGTGGGAGCGGACCGTCTACTCTCGCTGGATCGAGGCGCGCTCGGCGCACGTGGAGCGACTCCACTTCCTCCCCCTGGGCGCCTTTGCGGGCGGCTGTCCGCTCGTCGCCCTCGAGCGGCTCGTCGCGCTCGCTCGGCGCTACGAGGACTTCTATCGAGTCATGGAGTCGCTCCCCTGGCCGGAGCTCGAGAACGACTCAGGCTATTTCGGCGGGGTCTCCCCCCTGTGGGAGCCGCTGCGGGCCGTGGCCGCGGCGACCTACGCCCACGCCGTCGAGCTGGCGGAGCGCCACCGCCTCTACGTCCCGGCCATGCTGGCGGCCTATGAGGGCCTCGACCGCCACGGGCGCACGCAGGCCCCGTCGAGCTCGTCGGCGGCCCGCGGAGCCACCGAGCCAGCATCCGCCCGGGCGAGGCCCGGCACACTCAGGAAGCAGCGCAGTGAGGAGCGGAGGGAGGCTCTTTGCGGTACTCGGAGGGAGAGACGCCCATCACCGCGCGGAAGGCCTCCGTGAGCCTGGCCGGCGACCGAAACCCCGTCGCCGAGGCGATGTCCGTGGCGGTGCGCTCGGTCGTGCGAAGGAGGCGCGCCGCGAGGCGAACGCGGTGGGTGCGTTTTTCGCCTACAGCATCGACGACGCCAGCGGAAGCTGTCCCGCCGCGAGCCCGCCCCTCTGTCACTTCGGTGGCGTGCTCGGCCCGGTGAGCACCACCGTCACCGTGCCCGACATCGGCGCGCATACGCTCGCGATCCAGACGAGCGCCCGGACTGGCAGCCTGACCGTGGAGATCGACTCCACCGGCACCGCGGCTCCCTTAGAGGCGGCAGCGAGGTCTAGGGAGTGAAGCCGAGCTCGTCGAAGAGCTCGGGCGACTGAAGGAGGTACCGGTCCCCGCTCGTCTCGGCGAAGAAGGCCGCGCCCACGAGCGGGTTGTTCGACAGGCGCGCGTCCGCCCAGTCGACGCCGTTCGACGGGTTCGCTCGCCAGTTCTGGCTGATGAAGCTGATCGCCTTGATGTTCCGCGCGTAGCTCAGCGAGAAGAGGTTCGCGAACCAGCTTGCCCAGACGGCTTCATTCGCCGGGCTGATGCCGCCCGTCGGGCTCGCCTCCGCGACCATGACGGGCTTTCGCTTCTCCCGCGCGTAGTCGAACACGTCGTCCACGTAGCGCCCGGGCGTGGACGCGTAGATCTGGCCGAAGAGGGACACGGCGACCCAGTCCACGTAGTCGTCGCCGGGCCACCACGCCGAGATGGGGCGACCGCCCGCCGGCGGCGCCGCGAAGGAGTGCCAGACGAAGGCCACGTTCTGGACGCCTTCCTCGCGCATGATGTCCACGATGCGCCGCCAGGCGGCGATGTACGTGGCGGGCAAGAGCTCGTTGTGCGGCCCGTCGAACTCGTAGCCGATGCGGAGATAAATCGGCCGCGCGGCGGCCTTGGCCCAGGTGCTGAACGCACGGATGACCGGGTCGAACTCGCCGTCCACCGTGCGCTGCGCGACGCCCCAGCGTCCGACCATCCACATGCCGCTGTGGAGCACGGTGTCGGGGAAGCGCTCGACGAGCGCCTGATGGTGGTGCCGGTCGCCGGTCTCGTTCGTCGCCTCGCGGTCGACGTAGTCCATCGAGGGGATGCCCCAGTAGGCCGACCACCCGCCGGGCGTCGGCGCGTCCGGGAAGCCCGCCTCGAGCTCCTCGACCGCGTCGAGGGTCTGCCCGAGGATGAGGAGCGTCTTGCCCTCGGGAGGCACGAAGCGCGCGCCTTCGAACTCGTAGACGTACTCCGGGTC
>JBCDGX010000231.1:0-8280 GCA_038750805.1 Myxococcota bacterium | reverse complement strand
CATCGTGACGGAGATCGGCAGCCCACTCAGCCACGGCGCCGTCGTCGCCCGGGAGTACGGCATCCCGGCGGTCGTGGGCGTTCCCGACGCCACGCAGATCCCCGACGGCGCGCGACTGCGGGTCGACGGCACCGCGGGCACCATCAAGCTCGTCGGGGACTGATCATCCGTTCAGTTCGCGACGCAGGAGCCGCCGGAGCGCCATCCGCCACGCCGGCTCCGCCACGGGGAGTTCGAGAGCTGGGTCGCCACGAAAAAGGGCGAGCCCAGTGGACTCGCCCTTTTGGGGACCGGCCCCAGCCGGTCGGTTTTGGTGGAGACGAGGGGAGTCGAACCCCTGACCTCTTGAGTGCGATTCAAGCGCTCTCCCAACTGAGCTACGCCCCCAGGGGAGGCGGAGATTAGCCCCGCTTCGCGATCGCGCAAGTGCTCACTCACGCGCTTTCGACGAGGTCGACGATGCCCGCTTCGAGGACTGCATCGGCGAGGCGATCGTCGCCCCGCGCGTCGTCCTCGAGGCCCTCGAGATGGGGGAGCACGCGAAGGGGCAGGCCGAGCTTCGCCTCGAGGATGCGGGCGTTCGTCGCGTGGCTCAGGCGCGCTTCCGGAGTGGGCCGGGTGAGCACCACGACCCGGGGCACGAGGCCCGCGCGCCGGGCCTCCGCGACGGCCGTGAGCGTGTACGAGAGCACGCCCAGGGTGTCGGCGGCGACGAGGAGGAGGTGGGCGCCCAGGGCGCTCGCGACGTCCAGCATGGTGCGCTCGGCGTCCATCGGAACGAGCACGCCGCCGGCGCCTTCGACGAGCGTGCGTTCGGGGATCGCGAGCTCCCGAACGGCGGCGAGCGCGGCGTCGATGTCCGGCGGCGCCTCGCCCTCGAGCGTCGCGGCCCAGGGGGCGAGCGGACGCTTCGCGCGGTAGAAGCCCGGATGGCTCGCAAGCTCCGGGCGACCGCAGGCGCGCGCCAGGCTGCGGGCGTCCATGGCGACGGGGTCGACGCCGGTCTCGAAGGGCTTCAGCGCAGCCGCGGGTCCGCGCCTTGCCCACGCGCGAGCGATGCCGCGGCTGACGGCGGTCTTACCGACCTCGGTACCGGTCGCGCTGACGAAGATCATCGGCGGACGCGGGGGCTGGCGGCGGGACTCGGGGGGCGAGCGCGGGCGAAGGCCTCGAGGGCACGCTCGACGTCTTCCGGCCGGTGGGCCGCCGTGCAGGTGAGGCGGATGCGGGCCGTGCCGTCCGGCACGGTCGGCGGCCGGATGGGCTGCGCGAGGAGACCGTCCTGCTCGAGACGCGCGGCGAGCGCCAGGACCTGCGCGTCCTCGCCGACGAGCAGGGGCACGATGCAGCCTCGGGGGACGGGGTCCACCTTCCAGCCTTGGGCCGCGAGACCTGCCGCGAGCTCGCGCGCCAGCCCGAGGGCGCGGGCGCGCTCGTCGTCGGCCGCGAGCACGCGCGCGACGCGACCGGGCAGGGTCGCCGCGAGCACGCGGCTCACGCCCGTCGAGAACACGAAGCTCCGGGCGCGCTGCGTCAGCCAGTCGGCGAGGGCCTCGGAGCCCGCGACGAAGGCGCCGTGCAGACCGAAGGACTTGCCGAGGGGGCCCACGAGCACGTCGGGGCGGAGCCCCGCTTCGGCGGCGAGGCCGCGACCCTCCGGACCCACGAGGCCGAGCGAGTGCGCCTCGTCGACCATCCACCAGGCGTCGTGGCGCCGGGCGAGCTCCGCGACGCCGGCGAGGTCCGCCGCGTCGCCGTCCATCGAGAAGAGCGCGTCGACGACGATCAGCGCGTGGCGGGCCGACGGGCGGTGTGTGGCGAGGGCTTCGGCGAGCGCGCCGAGGTCGCCGTGGGGGACGCGCACGATGGTGGCGCGCGAGAGGCGGCAACCGTCGATGAGGCTGGCGTGGTTGAGGGCGTCGCTGAAGACCACGTCCCCGCGGCCGACGAGCGCCGGGATGGTGCCCACGTTCGCGGCGTAGCCGGAGCTGAAGAGGCGCGCCGCCGGGAGTCGGACGAACCCCGCGAGGGCGCGCTCGGCTGCCGTGTGGAGCGGATCGGTGCCGGTGATGAGCCGGGAGGCGCCGACGCCCGCGGGCGTCGAGGGCGTCGCGTCGGGCGGTTCCGCGGCGAAGCCGCGGTAGTCGTTGGAGCTCAGGTTCAGAAGACGCCGGCCGGCGACGTCCACCTGAGCGCCGTGCCGAAGCGGCCGGAGGGAGCGCCGACGGTGGGCCTCGTCGAGCAGCCCGAGGCGCGCCCGAAGCTCTTGGTCGAGGTCCATGGCGCGGGTCTAGCGCGGGTAGGCCGCGGCGGGTAGCGGCGGTCCACCGATGGGGTCCGGGCCGCGTTTCACGTGAAACGTACCTTCCGGGGATCGATCGGGGTTTCACGTGAAACGTCCGCCGCGCGATCCCACGCGGCGCTTCGCCACCGCCTTCAGCTCGCGTTGTCGTCGAGCCTGGGCATCCCGGACCGGACGTCGCCCTCGCGGTGCTCCTCGAGCTTCTCGAGCAGCTCCCGCACCTCGTCGTTCCGAGTCTTCGGGAGCTCCACCTGGAGGTGCACGATGAGGTCGCCCCGCGCCTTGCCCTTCCGGGCGACGCCCTTCCGACGGAGGCGGAGCTTCGACCCCGTGGTCGCGCCTTCCGGGATGGCGACCATCACCTCGCCCTCGAGCGTGGAGACCGGCACCTTGGCGCCGTCGTAGGCCTCGAGCGAGGTCACCGAGAGGCGCACATGCAGGTCGTCGCCCTCGAGCCAGAGCCGCGAGTGGCCCTTCACGCGCACGACGAGCAGGAGGTCCCCGGCGGCCGAGCTGCTGCGCCCGGGCGAGCCCTGCCCGCGGAGGCGCATCTTCTGACCGTCGCGGGCGCCCGCGGGGATGCGCACCTTGAGCTTCTTCTCTTCGCCGCTGCGCGGGATGACGTAGCGCACCTCGGTCTCCGACCCGCGGAGCGCATCGAGGAACTCCACCTGCACCTCGGCCTCGAGGTCGCCGCCGCGCTTGGAGGAGCGGCCTCCGCGCGAGCCCTGGAGGATCTCGTCGATGTCCACGCGGAACTTGCTGCCCCTCGTGGCGCCCCCGAAGCCCGCGGCCCCGAAGAGGTCCTCGAAGGAGGCGCCCACGTCGCCCGGCGACACGCCGCCGCCGAAAGGCATGCCCCCGAAGCCGCGCCGGGCGCGGACCATGTCGGGGTCGAAGCCCTCGCGCAGGCCCACCTCGCCGAACTCGTCGTAGAGCCGCTTGCGGTTGGCGTCCGAGAGCACGCCGTAGGCCTCGGCGACCTCCTTGAAGCGCTCCTCCGCCTTCGCGTCGTCCGGGTTCCGGTCCGGATGAAGGTCGCGCGCGAGGCTGCGGTACGCCTTCTTGATCTCGCTCTCCGATGCACCCCGGGAGAGGCCGAGCATCTTGTAGAAATCCCGGTCGGGCATGGCTCGCAGCGTAAGGCGGGACCGCGCCTCAGCAATGGCCGTCTTCCCCTGGGCCGCCCGCCTCTCGGAGGGTTCGGAGGGATCTTCCCCGCGACGCCTTCGCGCGCTCCCGGGACCGCCGTTGGGGAATGCCGGAGGCCCGCCGGCTCGTCTTGCTGGCACTTTCGCCCCGTGGTAGCGCCAGCATGACGATGCCCCCGCTCGTGGACCTACGCCGGCTGCCCCGGCACGTCGCCATCATCATGGATGGCAACGGGCGCTGGGCGACGCAGATCGGCCGCGACCGAAGCGACGGACATCGCGCCGGCTCGGATTCGGTGCGGACCATCGTGCGCACGGCCCGTCGCCTCGGCGTCGAGGCGCTCACGCTCTTCGCCTTCAGCGAGCAGAACTGGCAGCGCCCTCCCCTCGAGGTCGCCGCGCTCATGGCGCTGCTCCGGGACTTCCTGGTCAGCGAGCGCGACGAGCTCATCGACAACGGCATTCGGCTCCGCGCCGTAGGGCGCACGGACAAGCTCCCGGACGCCGTCCGCGAGGTGCTCGAGCCGCTCATGGCGGACACGGCGCATCTCGACGGCATGACGCTGACGCTCGCGCTCAGCTACGGCGGGCGCGAGGAGATCGTGGACGCCGCCCGTCGCCTGGCTGCCCAGGCCGCCTCCGGCGACCTCGAAGTCGGCGCCATCGACGCGAACCGCCTCGAGGCGGCGATGCCCTCCCTCGACGTCGGGCACGTCGACCTGCTCATCCGCACCGGCGGCGAGCAGCGCATCAGCAACTTCCTCCTCTGGGGCGCGGCCTACGCCGAGCTCCACTTCAGCCCGCGGCTCTGGCCGGAGTTCGACGCCGATTGCTTCTACGAGGCCATCGCCGCCTATCAGCGCCGCGAGCGCCGCTTCGGGCGCGTCGAGCCCCGACTTCACGAGGCGGGCAAGGCCCTCGCCGACGCCGAGTGAGCAAGGTGGGAGAGGCGCAGCCGTGAGCGAGGAAGACGGCGTGAGCCCGGCGGAGCCTCCGAAGAAGAAGCGCATCGGAAGCCGGAGCACCTTCCTTCGGCTGGCGAGCGCGGCGCCGCTGGTGCCGCTCGTCATCTGGATGCTCTTCTCCGGGCCCCCGCTGGCCTTCCAGATCTTCGGCCTCGTGTGGATCGCGATCTGCGCCTCGGAGGTCCTCGCCATGACCCTCCCGGAGTCGCGGCTCGGGCGCGCCTGGGGCTTCCTGGCGACGCTGACCCTCGCGGCGACGAACATCTTCAGCGCCGAGCTCGGCCCGGACCCGCGGCGCATGCCCACGGTGCTCCTCCTCGCCGCGGCGGGATCGCTGGCCGCCGGGCTCGCGCGGCCGGCCCCCATCCCGACGGCCGCGCGCCGCATCGGCTGGATGATGGCGACGCCGGTCTACGTCGGGGCAACGCTCTCCACGCTCGCGATGCTTCACGGCGAAGAGCGCGGCGGCGCGTGGGTGCTCTTCAGCATGTTCCTCGCGTTCCTCAGCGACACCGGCGCCTACTTCGCCGGCAAGAACTTCGGGCGACGCAAGCTCGCGCCCACCATCTCGCCGAAGAAGACCGTCGAGGGCTCGCTCGGCGGCCTCGCCACGGCGACGCTCGGAGCGCTCATCCTGGGCGTCACCCTCCTCGAAGGCGCCGTCCCCCTCTGGCACCTCGTGCTGCTGGCCCCCCTCGCCACGGCGCTCGGCCAGGCAGGCGACCTGCTCGAGAGCCTGATCAAGCGAAGCTGCGACGTGAAGGACAGTGGGAACGTGCTTCCGGGGCATGGCGGCCTGCTGGACCGCTCCGACGCGCTCATGTTCACGGGACCGGCAACCTGGCTCTACGTCGTATGGCTCACCTAGAGCCCTTTGTGAGCCACTAATGGCTCACTCATACCGCCTGGTCGGGAGACCCCGCCCCTTCAGCCCCTGCCGCGTCCGTCGATGACTCAGCCACGCCCCTCGGGGCGGGAGCCGTCATGGAAGTCGTCATCATCGGAAGCTTCACGGAGGAGCGCCGCGAGGCAGCGCGCCTCGCCGCCCAGCGGGCCGACGCCGCGCCCGTGTTTCACGAGACCACCGAGCACGCGCGGCAGGCGCTCCGCTTCGGGGAGGCGCCGCGCGCCATTCTCGTGGACGGCACCGTGTCGGACCTCGAGGGCTTCGTCGCCTGGGTCCGCGGCGAAGCGCGCCTCTTCACCGTGCCCGTGATCCTCATCGCGCCGGTCGCCTCGGACGCCGCCTACAACGAGGCCCAGGCCCTGGGCGCGGACGACGTGGTCGTCGAAGGGGACGTCGGCGGCGTGACGAGGCGCCTCGCCAACCTGGTCGATTTCGATCCGCGGGCCCGCCCCATCACGCGCATCGGCACCGCCGTGATCGCGCACGCGGCGCCGCGGCGCCGGCGCCTCCTCGGACGCATCCTCCGCATGAGCGGCTTCAACCTCGCCTTCGCCCAGGACGCCGACGAGCTCGTGCGCGTCGCGAGCACGCCCCTCGCCGCGACCGGCACGCACGCGGAGCAGAGCGACCCGCCGCCGGACCATCCGGTGCTCCTGGTCGCCTCCGCCGAGCTCCCGCCGGCCGGTCCCATCGAAGCCGTGCGCGGCGCGAGCCTGCACACCCCGCTCGTCGTTCTCGGCCCGACCCACGCGCTCGGCAGCCTCCAGGAGACCGCGGCGGCGCTCCCCGAGTGCTCCGTCGGGAGCGACCAGGCGCCGCCCGATCACCTCCTCTTCCTGGCCAACGAGCTCCTCCGTGGGCCGGGCGCGAACAACCGCGCCTCTTCCCGCGTGCTCCACGGCTCGATCTGCGGTTTCCGTCCCGCGGGCGCGCTCCAGAACGAGTATGGGCTGACCTACAACATCAGCCGCGAGGGCATGTACGTGCGCACCCTCGATCCCCCCTCGCGGGGAGCCACGCTCTGGCTCGAGCTCCGGCCTCCCGGGGAGCGCCTCGCCGTGCATCTCCGTGGGGAATGCGTGTGGGTGAAGAAGATGGACCGACCCGGCGGCGCCGCTCCTCCCGGCTTCGGCATTCGTCTCCACCTCGATGAATGCCCGCCGAAGGACCTCGACGCCTACCACCGCGCCTACGACGCGCTTCAGGCGACGGTCCCGCTCCACTAGACGTCCGCGACAGAAGTAACGAACGTCTCCGCGGTCCTTCGGCCCGAGGTCACGCGCGCCCCTCCTCGCCGATGCCCCGCATCGACTCGTCGTGTCGCCCGCAACCTCGAACCGAAACCCACGCGGATACGCTCGCGACTTCTGTCTTGGACATCTAGCGCCCGGTTGATGCGCCGCTTTCACGGTCGCATTCTCCGGCGCCCGTGCGCCTTGCGAAGCCCGACCGACCCGCTGCCCTGATCGCGCTGGGCGCGTTCTTGGTGACGTTGGCAGGTGTGGCCGCACGTTACCTTACGTTTCACAACGCGACCTTCGATCTCGCGTTCTATGCGCGGATGGCCTGGGGTCTTTCGGGGAACGACTTCTGGGAGCCCCTCGTCGATGCGCACGTCTTCGGGCTGCATCTTTCGCCCATCCTGGTGCCCCTCGGCCTGCTCGGGCGGCTGACCAACACGGTCGCGGTGCTGATGGTGGCGCAGAGCGCGGCCATCGGGGGCACGGGGCTCGTGCTCGGTCGGCTCGGGAAGCGCTGGCTCGGGCCGCACGGCGGGTGGCTCGGCGTGCTCGCTCTGGTCGCGCATCCGAACGCGCTCCACGCGGCGACCTACGAGGTGCACCCGGGCACCATGGCGCTGCTTCCGATGGCCTGGGCGCTCGAGCGGCTCGACGCCCAGGACCGCCGCGGCGTCGTCCTCGCCTGCCTCGGGGTCCTCGCTTGCCGGGAGGACCTCGCGCTCGTCACGGCGTGCATCGGCGCGCTCGCCTTCGGCTTCGACCGGCGCCTCGGCGCGGGCGTGATGGCAGGAAGTCTGGCCTACCTCGCCTACTTCCTCGTCGTGCTCTTTCCGGCCCATGCGCCGGACACGGGTTCCTTCGAGCTCCATTTCGGCAAATGGGGGGCGTCCTTCGGGGAGGTCTTTCAGACCTGGTGGAACGAGCCCGGGACACTCGTCGCGCACCTCGCACAACCGCGGAAGCTCTCGTTCCTCCCCCGGGCCATCCTGCCCTGGGCGCTCCTGCCGCTCCTGGCGCCGCGCTGGTGGCTCCCGGCACTTCCGACGCTGGCGATTGCTCAGCTATCTGACTTTCCGACGACGCCAGACCTCGACAGCCACTACCTGACGCCGGCGCTCCCGGCCCTCGCCGTGGCCGCGCTGGCGGGGCTTCGCCGGCTGACGGAGGCGCCCGCCGCTCCCGTCCGGGTCGCCGTGGTGGTGACGATGGCCATCGCCGTGCTCGTCGCGGGCCCCTTGCCCACCGACGCCGCGTTCTGGCCCGACGAGACCACCCGCGGCGGGCGCGCAGTGGTCGAGGCCGTCGAGGCCCGCGACGCCTCCCTCGGCATGGCCTCGTCCTTTCAGGGGGCCGACGCCCTCCTCGCGCACGTGGCCGAGCGGCGGAAGCTCTACCGCGGACCGCCTCCCGAGCGCGGCGCGGACTTCGTGGCCTTCGACGCGCGGCACCGGCAGGACTGGGCGCACGACGAGACGCTGCTACGTACCGACGAGGAGGAGCCGCTCCGCGCGTGGCTCGCGCGGCCCGATCACGAGGTGGTGCTCGCGGCGGGGCCCTATCTTCTCCTGGCGCGGGGCGGGGACCCGCGCGCGGGGCTCGCGGCGCCGTACTTCGTCGAGCGGGAGGGGAACGTGGCCGCGGAAGGGGCCGCCATCGCGGCGTGCCTGCACGTCGAGCCGGCACGCCGCGATGGGGACGTCATCGAGCTCCTCCT
>JBCDGX010000230.1:0-8281 GCA_038750805.1 Myxococcota bacterium | reverse complement strand
GGGCGGCTCCCGAGAGCCTGCCCTCCTTCATCACCGCGAGAAACGCTTCGTGGCCTTCGAGCACCTCAAGCACGAGCTGGGCTACCGGCACACGCAACTCGGGACCCTGGGCCGGCCGGCGACGCCCCGGGCCATGGCCTGAGCAGCCTTCAGGGCGCGGCGCGGGGCACCACGCGCCGAAGGATGGCCTCGGCCTCCTTGATGGCCCCCGCGTCGAGGCCCTCGGGCCCGAGGCTCAGGCGGAGGCTCGCCGCGGCCCGCCACGGCGCCTCCGGGTACATCGCGAGGAGCACCTCGCTTGGCGCGTCAATGCCCGCCGAGCACGCGGCCCCCGCCGACGCCGCCAGCCCCTCGAGGTCCAGGGCGGCCACGAGCTCCGGGGCGCGCCAAGCCGGGAAGCTCGCGTTCGTGACGCTGGCCACGCGCGGGCCCTCGGCGCCGTTCACGACCCCGCCGAGCGCCACGAGCGCAGCCTCGAGCCCGTCCCGCCACGCCCCGACCTGCGCCATGCGCGCGAGGCGCGCGTCGATGGCCGCCGCCGCTCCCCCGAAGCCGGCGAGCGCGATGACGTCGGGCGTCCCGGCGCGGCGCCCGCGCTCTTGCGCGCCCCCGAGCTCGCGCGCTTCGATCGCCGTCCCCCGGCGGACCCAGAGGGCGCCGGCGCCGGCCGGTCCGCCGGCCTTGTAGGCGGCCAGGGCCACGAAGTCCGCCTCGAGCGCCCTCACGTCGATGGGGAGGCGGCCGAAGGCCTGCGTCGCGTCGATGGCCACGCGGGCCCCCGCGTCCCGCGCGAGCGCCACCCAGCGCGCGACGGGCAGCACGGTGCCGGTCTCGTGGTTCACCCACTGCACGGCGAGGAGCGCCTCCGGGATGAGCGCGGCGCGCAGCTCGGCGTCGCTCGGCGCCGAGCCCGCGGGCACCGCGAGGCGCGCGACCTCCACCCCGGCGCGCTCCCAGGCGTCGCACGCGCGCGCGACGGCCGGATGCTCGATGGCGGTGGTGACGACCCGCGCCGGCTGCGGCCCCCCGAGGACCATGAGGTTGCAGGCCTCGGTGCCGCCGCCGGTCAACACCACGTCCGCGGGGGCGGCACCGAGCGCGCCCGCGATGGCCCGCCGCGCCGCCTCCACGTGAGCGCGGGCCCGCCGCCCGGCGCCATGCGTCGACGAGGGGTTCGCCCACCCGTCCTCGCGCGCGGCGTCCATCGCGGCCCGGGCGGCGGGTGCCAGCGGCGTCGCGGCGTGGTGATCGAGGTAGGGCACCCCGCTCATTTGACCCCTCGCCGCCGCCCGCGCACATCCGAGGCATGAGCGAGGCACGCGAGCGCGTCCTGGTGGCCCTGAGCGGCGGGGTGGATTCCTCCGTCGCCGCGGCGCTCCTGCACGAGCAGGGGCACGAGGTCGTCGGCGTCACGCTCCACCTCTGGGACGCCTCCGCCGAGCAGATGGTCGGCCGCTGCTGCTCCCCGGAGGACCGGGAGGACGCGCGGCTCACCTGCGACGCCCTCGGCATCCCGCACTACGTGCTCGACGAGCGCGAGGCCTTCCGCCGCGAGGTCGTCGAGCCCTTCCTCGACGCGTACCGTGCCGGCGAGACCCCGAGCCCCTGCGTGCACTGCAACCGCACGGTGAAGCTCGTGCATCTCGCTGCCCTCGCCGAGCGCTTCGGCTGCGCCCGCGTCGCCACGGGGCACTACGCGCGCCTCGAGCCCGGGGACGGGGGACCGCGCCTTCGCGCGGGTCGCGACCAGGCCAAGGACCAGTCCTATTTCCTCTTCGGCGTTCCGCGGGCGGTGCTCGCGAAGATGGTCTTCCCCCTCGGGGGCATGACCAAGGACGTCGTGCGCGCCGAAGGGCGACGCCTCGGGGTACCCAACGCCGACAAGGCCGACAGCCAGGAGCTCTGCTTCGTCCCCGACGGCGACGTCGCGGGGTTCGTGCGGCGCGAGCGGGGCCCGGGGCGGCCGGGTCGGCTGATCGGCGAGGACGGGGCCGCGCTCGCCGATCACGCGGGCGTCGAGGCCTTCACCATCGGCCAACGGCGCGGCCTCGGCCTCGGGGGCGGACCGCCGCGCTACGTGCTCCGCATCGTCGGGGACGACGTGGTCGTCGGCGACGCCTCGGGGCTCTCGGGCACCCGGCTCGTGGCCCGCGACGCCCGCTGGATCGCCGGGGAGCCGCCCGCGGCGAGCTTCGAGGCCGCCGTGCGCATCCGCCACCGCCACCGCCCCGCGCCGGCGCGCGTGACGCCGCTCCCGGACGCCGCCGGGGGCGGCTTCGAGGTCGTCTTCCGCGAGCCCCAGCGGGCCCTGACGCCGGGGCAGGCCGCCGTCGTGTATCGTGGGGACGAGGTGCTCGGCGGAGGCTTCATCGATGCGTGAGCGGTCCCTTCTCGGGCTGCTCGTGGCGTGCCTCGCGGGATGCTCCGTAGGCTTCGGTCAGGGCGAGGTGAGCGGGATCGTGAATGACCCGCAGTGCGGCCTCGAGGACCGCGCGTACTCGCTCGATCCTTCGTTCTTCGCCGCGCAATCCGTCGACAACGAGGCCTTCGTATCCTACCGAATCCAGCGCGGCGGGCACTTCGCGCTCACCTCCGACGGCCTCCGCGTGGACGTGAACCGCCCGGAGGAGATCGCCGCGCGCCTCGGCGAGCCCATCGCCCTCGGTCCGCTCGCCGCGACGCCCGAGGGCGAGCTCCCGGTGGTCACCATGACGCTCTACCTCAACGACACCTGCGAGTGGCGCGAGGACGTCGGCGACCTCGCGACCATCTTCCCCGCCGTGGCCGGGTCCATCACCTTCGACGCGATCTATGCGCCCTCCGTCGACGGCGCCGCCCGCCGGACCGAGGCGAGCTTCACCGACGTCCGCTTCGAGGATCCGCGCCAGCCGGACGATCGCTTCGCGATCATGAGCGGCACCTTCGCCTTCGACTTCGACCGCGGCCGGCCGGCGCAGCCTTTCCCGTGAGCCCGAGGCCTCGCCGAAAGGGCGTCCGGCGCGCAAGCGGGGGCGAGGCGCGCGTCGCCCGCCTCGGCAGCCGCGGGGAGGGTCTGGTGGAAGGGAGCGCCGGTCCCTTCTTCGTCGCGGGGACCGCGCCGGGGGATCGCATCCGCCACGGCCCGGTGGAGATGCGGGGAGGCGTGGCGCGGGCGCGGCTGCTCGAGGTGCTCGCGCCCGGTGCCGGGCGCCGGGAGCCCCCGTGCCCTCGGGCCGCGCGCTGCGGTGGCTGTGGCTGGATGCACCTCGACGCGGACGCGCAGCGGGACGCGAAGCGGGCCCGGGTCCGAAGGGCGCTGGCGCCGCTCGAACCACCGGACCTGCTCGAGCTCGTGCAGGCCGAGGCGCTCGGCTATCGGGTCCGCGCCCGCCTCGCCTGGCGCGGGGGGACGCTCGGCTACCGGGCGCGCCGGCGCCGGGATGTGGTGGAGGCCCCGGATTGCGCGGTGCTCGTGCCGGCGCTCGCCGCCGTGCTGCCGGCGCTCGGGGCGCTCGGCCTTCGCGGGGACGGCGAGCTGCATCTCGGGCTGCGGGACGGCCGTCCCCTCGCCGTGCTCGCGAGCCCGAGCGCGCAGCCCCCGGAGGTCTACGCGGCGCTCGCCGGCCTCGTCGATGCGAGCCGGCTCGCGGGCGCGCGGCTCACGTGCGAGGGCGTGAGCGCGACCTGGGGCGCGAGCGAGGAGCGTCGCGAAGGGGCCGACGGGCTCCCGCTGGTGGCCTCCGCGGGCGGCTTCGCCCAGGCCCATGGGACCCTCGAGCGGGTCCTCACCGAGGCGGTGGTGGCGGCCGCGGCGCCGGCCGGGAAGAGAGTCCTCGAGCTCTACGCGGGCCACGGGATGCTGAGCGTGGCCCTCGCGCGGGACGCGGAGCGGCTCGTCGCCGTGGAGCAGGACGCCGTGGCCGCGGAGGCCTGCCGGACCAACCTCGCCGCCCGCGGGCTCCGCGCGGAGGTCCGGGCCGTGGATGCGCGAAGCGCCCTCGAACGCCCCTCCTTCGCCCCGGACGTGCTCGTCGTCGATCCCCCGCGTGCTGGCATCGGGGACGCGCGGGAGCGCGTGGTGGGGCTCGGGGCTCCGCGGCTCGTCTACGTGTCCTGCGAGCCCGCCACGCTGGCGAGCGATCTCCGGGCGCTCGCCAGCGCCGGCTACCGCCTCGAGGAGGCGCGGGCCTTCGATCTCTTCCCGCAAACGCCCCACGTCGAGACGCTCGTGACCCTCGTCCGGGCGTGACGGGGCTGGAGCGGCGCCCGCCAGGCTGCTACTGCCGCGCCCATGCGCTGCCCGTTCTGCGGCACCCTGGAGAACAAGGTCACCGACTCGCGCCTCTCGCAGGCGGGAGAGGTCACGCGCCGTCGCCGCGAGTGCCTGGCCTGCGGGCGCCGCTACACGACCTACGAGCGCGTCGAGCAGCAGCTTCCGCTCGTCGTGAAGAAGGACGGGCGCCGCCAGCCCTTCGACCGGGAGAAGATCCTCGCCGGCCTCCGCCGGAGCTGCGCGAAGCGCGACATCTCGGCCGAGGCCCTCGAGCGCGTCGTGGACACGGTGCAGCGGGCGCTCGTCGAGCGTGGGGAGAGCGAGGTCGCAGCGATGGACATCGGCGAGCTCGTGCTCGCGCAGCTCCGCGACCTCGACGCCGTCGCCTACGTGCGCTTCGCGAGCGTGTACCGCGAGTTCGGGGACGTGCAGGCGTTCATCGCGGAGCTCGAGGCGCTCGGCGGCGGGGGGCGATGAGCCCCTTTCCCGAGGGCGCGAGATGAGCCCGCGGCCGCGCGTCGTCCTGAAGGCCGCGCTCACGCTCGACGGAAAGCTCGCGACGCGGAGCGGCGACAGCCGCTGGATCACCTCCAAGGCGTCCCGCGTCGAGGCCCACCGGCTCCGCGCCGAGGCCGACGCCGTGATGGTCGGCGTGGGCACTGCGCTCGCCGACGACCCCTGGCTGAACGTGCGCCACGTCGAGGGCCGGGACCCCGAGCGCGTGGTCGTCGACTCCACGCTCCGGACGCCCCCCATAGCCAAGGTCGTGGCGGCGCCCGGCGGAGCGACGACGATCGTGCACGGGCCCGACGCGAGCGCCGACAGAAAGGCCGCCCTCGTGGCGGCGGGCGCGACGCTCCTCGAGGTGGCGCGCGGGGAGGGCGGCCTCGACCTCGAGGAGGCCCTGGGCCGCCTCCGCAAGCGCGGCATCGCGTCGGTCCTCGTCGAAGGTGGCGCCCGCCTTCACGGGGCCTTGCTGGACGCCGGGCTCGCCGACCGCGCGGAGCTCTTCCTGGCGCCGAAGATCGTGGGCGACGCGGCGGCGCCTTCCTGGGCCGGGGGACGTGGCCAGGCGTCGATGGCCGAGGCTTGGCGGCTGGAGGAGGCGACCGTACGTGTCCTCGGCGCCGACGTGTGGTGGAGCGGGACGCTGCGCCGGTCATCCCCGAATGAGGACGTTTCGAGCGAGCCGGGGCTTTCCCCCGGGCCCGACGAAGACTAGGTAGCGGCCAAGGAGAACCGAGGGATGCGAACGGAAGCGGTCGAACGCGTGATGCGGGCTCTCGAGGCCATCCGCGAAGGGCGGATGGTCATCCTCACGGACGACGAGGATCGAGAGAACGAGGGCGACCTCTGCATGGCCGCCGAGTTCGTCACGCCCGAGGCGATTAACTTCATGGCCAAGGAGGCCCGCGGGCTGATCTGCCTGACGCTCACGGAGAAGCGCGTGCGACGCCTCGAGCTTCCCATGATGGTCGACCTCAACCGGGCGAGCCGCTCGACGGCCTTCACGGTGAGCATCGAGGCGCGCCAGGGCGTGACGACCGGCATCAGCGCCGCCGATCGCTGCACCACCGTGCGCGCCGCCGTCGAGCCCAACGCCGTGCCCTCGGACCTCGTGAGCCCGGGGCACGTCTTCCCGCTCAAGGCGAAGCCCGGCGGGGTCCTCCAGCGCACGGGGCACACCGAGGGCTCCGTCGACCTCGCCCGCCTGGCGGGCTGCCGTCCCGCCGGCGTGATCTGCGAGATCATGAAGGACGACGGCACCATGGCCCGCTACCCGGATCTCGAGCGCTTCGCCGAGAAGCACGGCCTCGTGCTCCTGAGCATCGCGGACCTGATCGAGTATCGGCTCTCGCGCGAGCGCCTGGTGCGTCGCGTGCGCGAGACGCAGGTGGTCCTCTCGAGCGGGCGTCCGTGGCTCGCCCGCGTCTTCCGCGTGGAGAACGACGGCCGCGAGTTCCTCGCGCTCTCCTACGGCGACGTCGACGAGCGTCCGACGCTCGTCCGCGTGCATACGACGGACGTCGTCGGGGACGTGCTCGGTCTTCATCACCCGCGCGGCGTGCGCCTCGACGACGCGCTCTCGCGCATCGAGGCCGAGGGTCGCGGGGTGGTGCTCGTGGTGCCCGGAAAACCGGCGCTGGCGGACGGGCTCGGTCATCACCTCGGGGAGGATCTGCCCCAGCCGCGGCGGGAGACCGGCGAGGTCCTCCGCGAGTACGGGCTCGGGGCGCAGGTGCTCGCGGCGCTCGGCCTCGGGAAGATCCGCTTGCTCACGAACCGTCCCCGGCGCATTCCGAGCCTCGACGGCTACGGACTCGAGGTCGTCGAGCAGCTCCTCGTCTCGAACGTGGCCGACGTCGGCGCGGACGGGGCCACCACGCATTGAGACGGCACATGGCTCGCTACGAAGGACGTTTCGTCGCGCACCCCGGGGATCGCTTCGCGATCGTCGCGGCGCGCTTCAACCACCTGGTCGTCGATCGGCTCGTCGAAGGGGCCATCGACGCGCTCGTGCGGCACGGCGTGGCGCGCGACGCCATCGACCTCGTGCACGTGCCCGGGGCCTGGGAGCTCAGCTGGGCCGCGCAGCGCCTGGTGCGCGGCGAGCCCAAGCACGCGGCGGTCGTGGCGCTCGGCGCGGTGATTCGCGGCGCGACGCCCCATTTCGACTACGTCGCCGGCGAGGCGGCGCGGGGCGCGGCCACGGCCCAGGCCAGCGGCGTCCCGGTGGTCTTCGGGGTGCTGACGACCGACACCATCGAGCAGGCCTTCGAGCGGGCCGGCACGAAGGCCGGGAACAAGGGCTTCGAGGCGGCGATGGCGGCCCTCGAGGTCGTGGACCTCGGGCGGGCGCTCGAGGCCGACGGTCTGTAGGCTGCTCCCATGGGCGCGCGACGGAAGGGCCGGGAGGCCGCGCTCCAGGTGCTCTACGCGATGGACACGTCGGGGGCCGGCGCCGAGGACGCCCTTCGCGCGTTCTGGGCGCACCTCGGCGCGAGCGCGGAGGCCGAGGCCTTCGCCCGCGTCCTCGTCGAGGGCGTGGCGGCGCACGGCGAGCGCATCGACGCGACGATCCGCGACGTAAGCCACCACTGGCGCCTCGAGCGCATGACGCGCGTCGACCGGAACATTCTTCGCCTCGCGACCTTCGAGCTCCTCGAGCTCGAGGACGTGCCCCGGCGGGTCACGCTGAACGAGGCCGTCGAGATGGCCAAGCGCTTCGGCAGCGAGGGGAGCGCCGGCTTCGTGAACGGCGTGCTGGACCGCATCGCCGCCGACCTCGGCAAGGGCTGAGCGTGGAGCTTCGCTTCGCGCCGCCGGACCTCCGGCGCATGGACGAGCTTCGCTGCGAGGCCGCGGCGCTTCCCTTTTTCGCGGAGGAGCGCCCGCTTCGGGGGGCCCTGGGCCTGCTGGACTGGCGGCTGCGAGGGTACGTCTCGCGCCTTCGGCAGAGCGGGCGCGTGACCGGGGCGCGGGGGGAGACACTCCTGCTCCCGACGCCGCGGAGGACGAGCTTCGACAAGCTCTTCCTCTTCGGCCTCGGCGCACGGGCGGCCTTCGACGAGGCGGACGGTGAAGACGAAGCGGCGCGCATGCTCGCGACGCTCGAGAAGGCTCGCATACGCGTCGCGGCGTTCACGCTCCCCGGGCGCAGCGTCGACGCGCTTGCGCCGGACGTTGCGATGGCTGGCTTCCTCCGCGCCGCAGCGAGCGCCGTCGAGATCGACGAGGTCGTCATCCTCGAGGGGCACGACGCCCAGCGGGCCATGGAACCGGTGATCGAGCGGGCGAGGCGACGGGCACGAGCCGTCGACGCCGTCTGACCCGGCCGCCGCCGCGACGTTCGCTACTTCTGTCGCGGACTCAAGACACTAACAGGGCGATGAGAAAGGCGACGGCACCGCTTCGCGGCGCCCTCACGCCGGTCGGCGCCATCCCCTCGCCTCGGAAATGCACCACATTTCGTCGGCTCGCGGACGCACCCCACGACGCGAAATCGTCCACGACCCGGATGGGTCGCCT
>JBCDGX010000229.1:0-8290 GCA_038750805.1 Myxococcota bacterium | reverse complement strand
GAGCGGAGCTTGTGGCGCCCGCGATGGAGCAGCACGCGGAGGTGGTTGCGGGTCACGCCCATCTCCGTGGCGGCCTCGTCCCGGTCGAGCTGGCGCACGTCGATGAGCTCGACGGCGGTGCGCTCCTTCTCCGGAAGGTCCTGAAGCGCGACCTCGACGTGGGCCACGGCGGCCTGGTCGTCGAGAGCCTTGTCCTGCGGGTCCCCCACGAGGTCGCCGTGACGCTCCTCCAGGAAGCTGACGCTCGGCCGCTCGCGGCGGTACACGTCGATGATCTTCCGCCGCAGGATGCTGACCAGCCAGGTGCGCAGGCTCGAGCGTCCCGCGAAGCTGCCCCAGGAGCCGAGCGCCGCCGCCCACGTCTCCTGCACGAGGTCGTGGGCGAGGTCCGGCCGCCCGACCCGCTTCTGGGCGTAGCCGATGAGCGTGGGCTCCAGGGCGCGAATCGTGGCCTCGTCGAGGGTCAGCGTCTGCATGATGGCCACTCTCTAACACCTAAACGAAAGCTCGACAAGAACTAAACGCGAATCTGGCAAATCTTTGTAGCTACCCCCCCGAAAACGAGGATGACTCGCGTTCAGACTTGGACAGCATCTGGAACACCATCGACGGGACGAGCTATTTTCTCAAGGGTCCCCATCGGGTAGCCCGAGGCTTTACCCCCAAAAATACCGATGAATTGGCTGGTCGCGGCGTAAAAAACACCGGCGCGTCGCGCCGGCCGTGCACGGGGACGACGGATGGCGGCCCAGCGCTCAGGCCGCCGAACGGCGGGATCCGGTCGTCCGCGCCTTCTGCAGGAGCCGGATGAGCTCCCGTCCCTCGGTCGCGTCGAGATGTCCCGTGAGGCGCTCGTGCATGGCGAGGAGGGGCTCGTGGATGCGCTCCACGAGCGTGTGCCCCTTCGCGGTGAGCCGCGCACGCACCACGCGCCGGTCCGAGGAGCAGCGCTCCCGCTCGACCAGGCCGGCGCGCTCGAGCCGATCGAGGAGCCGGGTCATGTCCGGGACGCGGTTCAGGAGGTGCTTCGAGATCTGGCTGCACGCGATGCCGGGTCCGTCGCCGCGCACGTAGAGGATGCGGAGGACGTTGAACTGCTGCGCCGTGACCTCGAAGGTCTTGAAGAAGCGCGCGGCCTCGGTGTCGTAGGCCTCGTGCGTGCGCATGAGCTCGAGAAAGACCTCCTGATCGAGGGTCGGCTCGGGCTGCAGCGCCACCTTCTCGCGGTCGGCCATGGGCCGAACGTGAAGCGGGCCAATGGTCGTGTCAACGACCTCTGGGTTTGCGGAGATGTCCCGGCGCGCAGCGTTCAGTTGCTCGGGCGGACCCGCAGCTCGGGCTCGAGGAGCGCCATGGCGAGCACGTCGCGGAGCGGAAGCTCGTCGTCGATGGCCTCGTCGACGGCGGCGAGGAGACATCCGTCAGCGTCGAGGCGCTCCGTTCGCCCGAGCGTGAAGCGCACGTAGTGGCGGCTGAAGCAGGCGCCGACCTTCTCCGAGTCCCAGAGCACCTGGGCGAGCTCCGCGCCGCCCTGAATGGGCTCCCGCTGCTCCGGGAGGGTGACGACGTCGTCGATGGGGAGCGCCATGGTCACGTTGCCGCCCTCGTCGAAGAGCGGCTCGTCGTTCCGGAGCTGGCCGATCGCGTCGAAGGCCTCGAGCGCATAGCCGGTCGGGTTGATCGAGGAGTGGCAGGAGATACAGCCCGCGGGGCTCGTCAGGAGCTCCGTGGCCTCGCGCGAGCCGATGGTGGAGCGGTCCACCACCGGCAGGTCGTCCATGGCGCCGGCCGGGGCGGCGGGAAGCACGTCGCAGATCACCTGCCGGCGGACGAAGACGCCGCGCAGGATGGGGTGGGTGATCGAGTTGATCGTCGGCAGCGCGATCTCCGCGCGGGAGACGAGGAGGCCCGGTCGCGTCAGGATCGAACGCCGCTCCGGGGGAACGGCCACCGTGCCGCCGGGCGCCGCCGGCGACACGCCGTAGAGCCGGGCGAGCCCCGGGTGCGTGGTCGTCGTCACCTCCGTGAGGAAGAAGTCCTCGAAGGTCCCGCCCGTGCGGAGCACGTGCATGAAGAGGTCGACGAGCTCCTCCTGGATGGCCTCGTCGAAGCTCGGGTCGACCACCAGGTCCCCGCGGATCGCGTCGAAGTCCGGGCCGCTGCCCGTGCTCGGCAGGTTGACCTGGTCGAAGCGGAACCACTGGAAGACGAAGTTCTCGATGGCGTCGCGGGCCCGCGGGTCGTCGATGGCGCGCTCCACCTGGGCCTGCCACCCCGACGACGTCAGGAGCTCCCCGCTCTCCGCGGCGGCGTAGAGCTCCTCGTCGGGCATCGAGTTCCAGAACTGGTAGGCGAGCCGGTTGGCGGCCTCGAAGGGCGTGAGCTCGCCGGTGCCCTCCACGTGGAAGACGAAGCCCGGCTGGGCGAAGAGCACCGCGACCATGTCCAGGAGGTCCGGGCGACTGAGCACGTCGCCGGTCTGGTAGACCTCGTCCCGGTAGTACGCGCGCTCGGCGTCCTCGAGCGGGCGGCGATGCGTGAGCGGGCCGATGGCCTCGAGGATGCCGTCGATGCACGCGCCGTCCGTGGCCCCCTCCTCGAGGGCGCAGGAGAAGCCGAGGTGGCTCAGCCGGTCCTCCGTGGTCAGGGCTCGGGCGACGGCGAAGGCGAGGTTGTAGTGCCCGGCGACCGTGGCGTTGCCGATGGTCTGGTCCGCGCGAAAGAAGGACTGCTGGCCGTGAAGCAGCTCCTCGTCGGCAATGCGGAGGTCGTTCGGGAGCGCGATGAGCTGCGGCGCCACCTCCGCGAGGACCTGCTCGGTCACGGCCTCGGGGAGGAGGCGGCCCAGCACCTCCTCGAGGGTGTTGATGAGCTGGTTGCGGCTCAGCCGCCGGAGCGGGCTGTCGAGCGCCGGGGTGGCCGACACGCACTCGAAGTCGCGCACGCCGCCCGTGCTGATCGGGTTCAGCGGGGTCCGCGAGTCCCCGATCGTCCCCGTACATGCGGTGGCAAACGCCAGAACCAGCGCGACGTGTCCCTGCATCTTCCCTCCGACGCCCAGTCTACTCGGAGTGTACTCTTACGCTAGGTGTGTCAAGAGCACGTACCTGTACGGGGATGTCGTAGCGCTCCGCGCATGGTCATGCACCCCGTCTGCGGACGGATCGTTGGGTCTTGGGATTTCGCGCGAGGGCGGGCATCGTGCGCGCCATGGACAGGCTCCATCCCCCCGGAACGCTCGGTGACGTCGTCACCCTCTTGCTGGCGCTGAACGCGGCGTCGTCGCTCGTCTCGCTGGGCATGGCGTCGCTTCAGTCGAGCTCGCTCGAGACCATCGAGGCGGCGCTCGCGGCCGGCATGTACTGGGACGAGGACCAGGCGCTCCTCATCGAGAGCCTCTACTCGCTGAGCGCCATCGGCGCGCTCGCGCTCCTGGTGCTCACGGGCGTCGTCTTTCTGGTGTGGTTCTTCCGGATCTACGAGAACCTCGCGGGGCTCGGGAAGCAGGGCGAACGTTCGGTTGGCTGGGCCATCGGCGCGTGGTTCGTCCCGATCGTCAGCCTCTTCCTGCCGTACCTGATGATGCGCGAGGCCTGGGAGAAGAGCGCGCCGAGGGAAGACGATCTCCGCGCGGCGCCCCCGCTCCTCGCCGTCTGGTGGCTCGCGTTCCTCGCGAGCAACGTCCTCTCGCGCGTCGCCGGCGCTCAGACGCCGGACCCCGACGACTTCGGGAAGCTCCAGTCCGTGCTTCGCTGGGAGATGACCTCGAGCGCCGTCGATGCCCTGTCCGCCGTGTTCGCCGTGCTCGTCGTTCACCGCATGAACAGGCGCCAGACCGACGCCATCGCCGTGCGTCGCGGTCAGCCCACGGCCCCGCCGTCGGCGTTCTGATCGCCCGCGCTCAGATGAGCCCGAGCTCGAGGAGCGCGTCCTCGGTCATGCGCTCCTTCGTCCAGGGCGGGTCCCAGACGAGCTTCACGTGCGAACGGCGGACGCCCGGGGTGCGGCCGACGCGGTCGGCGACGTCGGTCACGATCTGCCCCGCCACCGGGCAGGCCGGCGCCGTGAGCGTCATGCGCACCTCGACCTCGCCGGAGCCGTCCACGTCGATGCCGTAGATCAGACCGAGGTCGTAGATGTTCAGCGGGATCTCCGGGTCGTGGATGGTCTTGAGCGTCTCCACGACGCGCTCCTCGAGCTCCGCCGCGGCCACGGCCTCCACGGCCTCGCCCTCCGCCGGTCCGCCGAAGGCCTCGTCGACGTCGCGGAGCTCCGGCGCCGACTGACCGAGCACTCCGAGGTGGCGCCTCGGCTTCGGGGCCGGCGCCTCGATGCGATGGACCTTCAGCGCCTCGACGTCGAAATCACGCTCGCTCATCGGCACCGCCCCCTCATGACCGCGTCAGCCGAAGAACGCACGCACCCGCTCGAGGCCGCGCACGAGCGCGTCGATGTCGTCGGTGCCGTTGTGGACGCCGAGGCTCGCTCGCGCCGTCCCGGTCACGCCGAAGTGGTCCATGACCGGCTGGGCGCAATGGTGGCCCGTCCGGATGGCGATGCCCTCGGCGTCGAGGATGGTGCCGGCGTCGCTCGGGTGGATGCCCTCGAGGGTGAAGGCCAGGACGCTCGCCTTCTCCGGCGCGTTCCCGACCAGCGTCAGCCCCGGCACCTCCGCGAGTCGCGCGTGGCCGTGGGCCAGCACCTCCGCCTCGTGGGCCGCGACGTTCGCGAGGCCCACGCCCGCGAGCCACTCGATGGCCGCGCCCAGCCCGATGGCGCCGGCGATGTTCGGCGTGCCCGCCTCGAACTTGTAGGGGAGGTCGTTCCAGGTGGAGCCCGCGTCGAGGGTCACCCGGTCGATCATGTCGCCCCCGCCCTGCCAGGGCGGCATGGCCTCGAGGAGCTCCTGGCGCCCGTAGAGCACGCCGATGCCCGTCGGCCCGTAGAGCTTGTGCCCGCTGAAGGCGTAGAAGTCGACGCCGAGCTCCCGCACGTCCACGCCGCCGTGCACCACGCCCTGCGCGCCGTCGACGACCACGACGGCGCCCACCGCGTGCGCGCGCTCGGCCATGGCCTTCACGGGCAGCACGGTGCCGAGGCTGTTCGAGATGTGCGCGAAGGCCACCACCTTCGTGCGCTCGGAGAGTCGCGCCTCGAAGGCTTCGAGCGTGACCTCGCCGGCGTCCGTGATCGGCACGTGCACGACCTTCGCGCCGGTCCGCTCGGCGACGAGCTGCCAGGGCACGATGTTCGAGTGGTGCTCGAGCTCGGTCAGGAGGATCTCGTCGCCCTCGCCGAGGTTCGCGCCGCCCCAGCTCGAGGCCACGAGGTTCAGCGCCTCGCTCGCGCCGCGCACGAAGACGATCTCCTCGCGCGCCGCCGCGCCGATGAAGTCGCGCACCGTGTCCCGGGCGCCCTCGTAGCGCGCCGTGGCCCGTTGGCTGAGCGCGTGCACGGCGCGGTGCACGTTCGCCACGTCCTTCGCGTAGGCGTCCATGGTGGCGTCGAGCACGGCCTGCGGCTTGAGCGCCGTCGCCGCGCTGTCGAGGTAGACGAGGGGCTTGCCCGGATGCACCTCCTGACGCAGCGCCGGGAAGGCCGCGCGCACGGCCTCGAGGTCGAAGGCGGGCGCGGCCGCCCGAGCCGGCGCGTTCACGCCTCGACCTCGCCCATGGCGGCGTCGACGTCGAGCGCCAGCTCCATCTCCGCCGTCACCTCCCCGCGGGGCAGGCGGGCCCGAAGCGCGGCCGAGAGCTCGTCCCGGAAGGGCTCCGGCGCCCCCGCGAGGAGCTCGCGGAGGAAGGCGTGCACGAGGATCGTGCGCGCGTCCTCGCGGGGTACGCCGCGGGCGCGGAGATAGAAGAGCGCGTCCTCGTCGAGGGAGCCGACCGTGGCGCCGTGGCTCGCCACCACCTCGTCGTGGTCGATCTCGAGGTGCGGCTTCGTGTGCGCCCGCGCGCTCTCGCTGAGCAGGAGGTTGCGGTTCTGCTGGTGCGCTTCGGCGCCGGGGCCCTCGCGGGTGACGTGGGCCTGGCCGTCGAAGACCGACACGCCGCGCTCGTCGAGGACGCCGCGATAGGTCTGCGTGCTCGTCGCGTGGGGCGCGAGGTGCTCGACGCGGAGGTGGTGGTCGACGTGGTCCGTCCCGCCCACATGGTAGAGGCCGTCGAGATCGCAGCGGCTCCCGGCGCCCTCGAGGCGCACGCGGAGATCGAGGCGGGCCAGGCGCCCGCCGAGGCTCACGACGAGCGAGCGGTAGCGGCTGTCCCGGGCCTGGGCGACGCCGAGCGCGCCGATGAGCGAGGCCTCGCGGACCTCGTGCACGCGAAGGTGGCGGAGGCCTGCGTTCGCACCGAGGCTCACCTGCGTGACCGCGTTCGTGAGGCCCTTCGCCGCGCCCTCGAAGCGCTCGACGAGGGTCATCTCGGCGTTCGGCTCGAGCACCACCAGGAGGCGCGGGGTGCTCGTCGCTCCCTCCTTCGCGCCGTGATGCGTGACCGTCACGGGCCCCGCGACGTGCCCCGTCACGTGCAGCACGACGAGCTCGTCGAAGATGGCGCCGTTCAGCGCGACGAAGTGCTCGTTCGGGAGCGTCGCCTCGACCGAGGCGAGCCAGGCGTCGACCTTCGAGGGCGCCGCGCCGCTCAGGCGGAGCACCTCCACGCCGGGTGTGCCCGGCACGTGCTCGGGCGCCTCGACCACGAGCCCGCCCGCATCGGCGCGCGCGTCCGCCGCGGTCACGGCGCGCACGGAGGTGAAGCGCCAGGCTTCGGTCTTCCGGCCCGGGAGCCCGCCGGCGTCGAGGGCCGCGCGGGCGGCCTCGCGAAGGGCCGCGGGCCAGGCGCCGCTCGCGGCCTCGCCTTCGAGGAGGCTGTCGAGGAGCGCCATCAGACCGCCGCCGCCTGCCGGATC
The DNA here is from genome assembly GCA_038750805.1 of Myxococcota bacterium. Classification (GTDB taxonomy): domain Bacteria; phylum Myxococcota_A; class Polyangia; order Polyangiales; family Houyiibacteriaceae; genus CALCTH01. Next base: position 1,378 of record JBCDGX010000229.1, on the reverse strand, counting down.
TCGTCGTAGCCCTTGGCCTCGAGCTCGAGGGCGAGGTCCTTGTCGCCGCTCTTCACGATGCGACCGTCCACGAGGACGTGCACAGCGTCCGGGACGATGTGGTCGAGGAGGCGCTGGTAGTGGGTGATGACGAGCATCGAGCGCTCGGGCCCACGGAGCGCGTTCACGCCCTCGCTCACGATTCGGAGCGCGTCGATGTCGAGGCCCGAGTCCGTCTCGTCGAGGATGGCGAGGCGCGGCTCGAGCACGGCCATCTGGAAGATCTCGTTCCGCTTCTTCTCCCCGCCGCTGAAGCCGTCGTTCACGGCCCGCTTCAGGAGCTCCTTCGGGAGCTCGACGGTCTTCGCCTTCGCGCGCGCGAGCTTCATGAACTGCGCGCCGCTCAGCTCGTCCTCGCCCCGCGCCTTCCGGATGCTGTTCAGCGCCGTCCGAAGGAAGTGGAGGTTCGAGACGCCGGGGATCGCCACGGGGTACTGGAAGGCGAGGAAGACGCCGGCCGCGGCGCGCTCCTCGATCTCCATGTCGAGGAGGTCGACGGGGCCATCGGGCGTGTCCAGGAGGACCTTGCCCTCGGTGACCTCGTAGCCCTCGCGGCCGCTGAGCACGTAGCTGAGCGTGCTCTTGCCGGCCCCGTTGGGGCCCATGATCGCGTGGACCTTCCCCGCCTCGAGGCGGAGGTTCAGGCCCTTGAGGATCGCCTTGCCGTCCACGCTCGCGTGGAGGTTCTCGATGGTGAGCATCGGGTGCTTCTTTCCGTTTCGGGGGCCGGGGCTCAGCCGACCGCTCCTTCGAGGCTGACGCCGAGGAGCTTCTGCGCTTCGACGGCGAACTCCATGGGGAGCTCCTGGAGGACTTCCTTGGCGAAGCCGTTGACGATGAGGCTGACGGCGTCCTCCTCGCTGAGCCCGCGCTGCTGGCAGTAGAAGAGCTGGTCCTCGCCGATACGCGAGGTCGTCGCCTCGTGTTCGAGCTGCGCGCTCGGGTTGGCCACGTCGACGTAGGGGACCGTGTGCGCGCCGCACTCGCTGCCGATGAGGAGCGAATCGCAGACCGTGTAGTTGCGCGCGCCCGTCGCTCCCTTCGCGATGGAGACGCCGCCCCGGTAGGTCTGCACGCCGCGGCCCGCGCTGATGCCCTTCGAGACGATGGTCGAGCGGGTGCGCTTGCCGACGTGCACCATCTTCGTGCCCGTGTCGGCCTGCTGCGCGTTGTTCGTGAGCGCGACGCTGTAGAACTCGCCGATGCTGTCGTCGCCCTCGAGCACGCAGCTCGGGTACTTCCAGGTCACCGCCGAGCCGGTCTCGACCTGCGTCCAGCTGATCTTCGCGCGCTCCTTACACACCCCGCGCTTGGTCACGAAGTTGTAGATGCCGCCCTT
>JBCDGX010000228.1:0-8301 GCA_038750805.1 Myxococcota bacterium | reverse complement strand
GGTGGCGCCGAGCTTGGTGATGTCGTACCAGACGATCGTGCCGTCCATGTCGTCGACGCCCCAGTCGAGGGGCGCCCGATCTTCCGCCCGAAGAGCTCCGGGCTCGGCGCGTCGGTCCCGCGGATGGCCAGGTCCGCCTCGCGCCTCCGGAGGCTCCTCAGCCGGTCCGAGCTGACGAGGCGGAGGTCCATCTCCGGATGGGCCTCCATGAGCTCCTGGAACGCCGGGGCGAGCAGGGGCCCGGCGATGTCGAAGAGCGTGACCTCGAGGCTCCCGCGGAGCCCCTCGTCGGCGCCGGCGATCGCCCGCTCCGCCGCCAGCGCCTCGCCCTCCACGCGCTCGGCGCTTGGCAGCAGGCGCTCGCCCGCCCCCGTCAGGACGACGCCCTCCGGCGTCCGCTCGAAGAGCGTGGTCGTCGCGGCCTCGAGCGCCGCCCAGCGCCGGAGCACCGTCGAGCGGCTCACCCCGAGGGCCCGCGCCGCCCCGGCGACGGTGCCCTCGCGATGAAGCGCGAGGAACACGCGGAGGTCGTCCCAGCTCATGATCCGCGGCCCACGCGCCCGAGTGTCCGAATTCGGACACCACCGCGTCAACGACGGCCATTCCTGGCGCGCATCCGGACATCCACATTCGTCCTCGACCGGCGCGGAGCCGGCAAGGAGACGACGATGACCAAGCAGATCGCATGTGCCCTGATGGTCGGCTGTGGCGGGGCGAGCGCGCCCGCGGCCACGGCCGACACCCCGGCGAACGACCCGAGCGCCACGACGGCGGCGCCGCCGGTGTCCCGCTCTCTGAGCTTTCGCGCCGACCGGGTCTACGAGGTGACCGGCCTCTGGGTGAAGCCCGGTCAGATGGACGCGCTGATGGCGTACTTCGGGGACGTCTTCCCCATCGCGCGCGACGACTACGGCGTCCGCCCGCTCTTCGGCCTCGAGCCGCTACGCGCCTACGCCGGCGACTTCACGCCGGACATGATGTTCGTGAACGAGTGGCCTTCTCTCGAGGCCTTCCAGAGCTTCCTCGCGGACCCACGGGCGGAGGCGCGCTTCGGCGCGCGGGACGCGGCGCTCGAGCGCCTGGTCGTGACCCACTACGCCACCGACGGAGACCACGAGGTCACGCTCACGGACGGCGACGTCATCGAGTTCAACGCCATGTGGATCACGCCGGGCCGCGAGGCGGAGCTCCAGCGCTACTACGGGACGGTCTTTCCCATCGCGCAGCGCCACGGCCTTCGCCCGCTCACGGGCCTTCGCCCGGTCTTCGGCTACCGCGGCGACTTCGAGCCGAGCCGAGCGGGGCTGCTCTGGTGGGGCGAGACCGCGGCCTTCGACGCCTTCATCACCGAGATCGCGCCGCACGTCCCGGCGCGCGACGCGGCCCTCGACCGCCTCGAGGTGATGCACGCGAGGGTGCGCTTCGAGGGCGGCGAGGGCTGAGGGCCAGCTGGGCGGTCGAGCGCCCACCCCTCGCGGCCACCGCCCCGCCGGCGATCACCGGCCCGCGCGAACGCCCGCTCAGGGCACGCGCTCGATGATCGCCGGCGCGGGCGGCAGCGTGGTCGTCCCGTCGGTCACGGCCACGGAGAAGCCCACGTCGCCTCCCTCGTGCACGAAGCGCACGACGCCCCCGTCGACCTCGGCCTGCGTGAAGCGCGTGAGGGCCACGTCCGGGGCGTCGCGGTGCACGAAGCGCCCGCCGCGCACGTCGCTGACCGTGAGCACGAGCTCCGGGGTCGGCGTGTCGAGGTCGACGACGTGCAGGTCGCTCCGCTGGAGCACCTCCGTGCGCCCGGTCCGAACCCGCAGGCGGTTGGCCGTGAGCTCGGGGATCGGCGTGCCCGGGAGCGGCTCCGGCGAACCGCCCTCGTTGGTCATGTCGAAGAGCGGCGGGAAGACCGTCGGCGCCGGGGCCGGGCTGCCGACGACGCCGCCGACGAGCCAGGGCGCCCGGACCGCATCGGCGGGAGGAAGCGCGCCGCCGAAGGAGAGCCCCTCGCTCGCCTGAAGCTCAGCGTTCGTGCGCCCGACGTAGCGCGCGGGGATCGTGGCGAAGGGGTCCTCCTCCTCGGGCTCTTCGGGGTCCTCCGGCTCGTCGGGCTCGTCGGGGTCCTCCGGCTCGTCGGGGTCGTTCGGCTCGTCGCCGTCCTCGCCATCGGGGAGGGACGTCAGCGGGATCTGGTCCGGTCCCTGGAGGTCGAAGTAGAGCCCCTGGCCGTTCAGCGTGACCCGGTCCGGCAGGAGGAACGCGAAGGGCTGGTAGCCGTCCGGGAAGCTGTCCGCGGCCATCACCACGTTCCGCCGCTGCATGCCCTCGGCCGCCGTCCCCGCGAGGTCCTCGAAGCGCACGTCGCGCATCGTCAGCGAGCGCGGCCCCTGCCGCGGCTCCGCGACGTAGAGGTCATCGGCGTTGCGCAGCACGAGCCCGTCGATGACCCACTGGTCGTTGCGCGGAAGCACGAAGCCCATGGCGAAGCCCTCGATGCTCACGTCCTCGATGCGCCCGAAGCCGTTCGTCACCTCGGTCCCGAGGTCGAGGCCGACGCCGCTGTTCGCGGTGCCCCCGTCCAGCACGAAGGGCGCCCCGATGCCAACGATGCGGGCGCGCCGGACGGACATGCGCGCCGTGTAGTTCATCATCACGCCGTCCCGGCAGTTCCACACCGTGAGGTCCTCGACGGTGGGGCGGAGCGTGTCGATGTAGGCCTCCGGCGGCCGCTCGTGGAAGGCGCTGCCGCCCTCGCCGATGTAGGTCTGCGCGTGCGTGTAGCGCATGCGGAAGCCGATGGAGGCGCCGTAGGACTCGTTGCCGCGGATCTCCGCGAGCGGCGCCCACCAGGTCGGGATGCGCTCGCGCTCACCGAGCAGCTCGCCGTTCGCCACGTCGGCGCTGCGCACGCTCATGCGAGCGGGCACGGGGACGTCGGCCTCGACGAGGCCATCGGTCCAATAGATGAAGCCATGCGCCGTCGCGCCCGCCGCGACGTTGTCGATGAGGCTGACGCCGTGGCCGCTGAGCCAGTATCCGTCGCCGTCGTTGCCGAACTCCTGGTTCTCCGCGCCGAGGTCCGGATCGATGGCGCCCCCTTCGGAGTCGAAGGCGAAGACCGGGTTCACGGAGCGGACGGCGAGGTTCTCGCGGAGCGTGCCGACCTCGTCCCCGGCCTCCGTGTAGAAGCCCGTGCCCTGCACGCCGTAGGTCACGTTCCGGACGAAGCTCGCGTGCGACGAGTGCATGACGAAGCCCCAGCCCGGGCTCCCCCAGACCACCGAGCCCTCGATGTGCGCCGGCGTGCTCGTCGGGTCCGTCCCGAGGCGATGGAGATGCACCGGGTAGCGCCCGCGCACGTTGGTCCGCGCTCCCTCCGTGACCGAGAAGACCGTGAAGGCGCTCGTCGCGTTCCCCACCGCCTCGTCGTCGACCTCGAAGAAGAGGTCGTCGAGGGGCCGGGTCTTGTCCGTGCGCCCGAGCTCCTCGAAGCGCGCGAAGCGAACGTCGAGGTCCGGCGTGCGCATGAACATCACGTGGCCGCGGTGGGCGAGCGAGGGGCTATCGCTCGCGAAGACCACGTTGCGGGTCACGTTCGCGACCCAGACGCGAAGCCCGGAGGTCGCGGGCGCGTGGTCCCGCGCGAGGGCCGCGTCGAGGCGCACGCTGGAGCCCTCGAGGCGCGCGATGCGCCGCACCTCGTCGCTCTCCGGGTCGCCGGCGACGGTCCCCGTGACGACCAAGGCGTCCCCGGGGACCCAGCCCTCGGGCGTCCGGTCGAGGACGAGCTCCGTCGCGCCCGCCCGCGCCGGCTCCGCGAGCACCGCGCCGTGGGCCCGCGGCGCACCGTGGATACGCGTCGTGCCCATGAGCATGGCGCCGCGGCTCACCTGCGAGGGGTCGCAGCGCGGGTCGACGGGGCCGTCGTCGATGAAGGTGATGCGAGCGCTCGCGGCGATGGGCGCGCTCGCCGTGCCGATCTCGAGCGTCGCGCTCGCGGTGCTGACGAGCGTATCGACGCGTAGCTCGGTCGCGGCGTCGGTCGCGAAGCGCAGCGTGCCGTCGACCCGGAGGGTCTCGAGGCGCGCCGTGGTGCCGTCGAGGGTCACGCGGAGGCCGGGCGGGACGTGGGCCCGGGCGCCGTCCGGCGGGATCGCGCCGTCGCGCCAGGTGCTCGCCTCGGACCAGGGGCCGTCGGCCACGGCCGCGTGGGTGACCAGCGCCACGTCGACCAGCGCCATGGCGTTGGGCGCGGGGGTGGCGCAGGCCATGGGCCCGACGGGGGCGAAGGGGTCGTCCGGGCCGGCGGCGACGCAGCCGAGGAGCGCGAACGAAGCGAGGAGGAGGGGTCGCATGCCCCGGGGTGCGCCCTCGCGCGCGTTTCGGCTCAGGTGGGGACGCTCGCCGGGAGGTCGGGACTCTCCGGGCGCGGGCCCATGACGGCCCACGCGGCCGACCTCCGGGGGGTGCCCTCGCGAAGCGCGCCGCGAAGGGGCATACTCCATCCGGGTACGCGCGGGTCTTCGGCTCGATGCTGGAACGCATTCTCAGGCTGACGCCGGACCTCGTCTACGTCTACGACCTCGACGAGCGTCGCAACCATTTCGCGAACCGGCACCTCGCAACGTTTCTCGGCTACCGGCAGGAGGAGCTGGAACCGGACTTCCTCCTCCGCATGCTGCATCCCGAGGACGTGCCGGCTGTGGTCGAGCACCACGACGCGATGCGGCACGTGGCGGACGGGGGCTATCGGGATCTCGTGTATCGCGCGCAGCATCGAGACGGCCCCTATCGCTGGCTCCTCAGCCGAGACACGCCGTTCACCCGTCACGCAGACGGGCGGGTCGCGCGCATCCTGGGCGTGTGCCGCGACATCACGAAAGACCGCGAGCATCAGGCCGAGGTGATGGCGCTTCTCGAACGCGTTCAGACGTCCAACGAGGAGCTCCGCGCCGCGGAGATGCGGCTGCTCCGCGAACGGACGCTCCGCGAGCGCATCTTCGAAAGCGCCCACGACGCGATCGTCATCACCGACGACAGGCGGCGCATCGTCGGCCTGAATCACGCGGCGCTCGAGCTCTTCGGCTACCGGCTAGCGGAGGTGGAAGGGCAGCCAACGGCGGTTCTCTATGCCGACGAGGCGGCCTTCGCGGAGGCGGGACGCCTGCACTACAACGCCAACGCCAACGCCGCCGACAACCGTTCGTCGTTCCAGGTTCGCTATCGGCGCGCGGACGGGACCCACTTCCTCGGCGACACCGCCGCGGGCGTACTTCGACGGCCCGATGGGAGCGCTGAGGGTTACCTCGGGATCATCCGCGACGTCACCTTCGAGGTCGAGAGCCGCGAGGCGCTGACGCAGGCGAACGCACGCCTGTCCGCGAGCCTGGATACGCTCGACCAGTTCGCCTACGTCGCCAGCCACGACATGCGGACGCCGCTCCGCGGCATCCGGCACATCGTGAACTTCCTCGAGGAGGACCTTCCGCAGGAGATGCTCGAGCTGCTGGCGCCGCGCCTCGGTCAGTTGCGCGAGCGGGTCGATCGCATGGACGGCTTGCTCGTGTCTCTTCTCGACTTCGTGCGCTCCGCAGAGGGCGCCGAAGAGCGGTGTCCGGTCGACATCGGGGACGTCCTCGGCTCCGTCGAACGCACGATGCACTACGGTGACCAGGGCGAGCGCGAGTGGCACCTTGAGCGCGACCTGACGGGTCTCCCGGCCGCCGTCATCTCCACGTACCCGGTCGTACTCGAGCACGGGCTCTCCAACCTCCTGGCCAACGCGATCGTTCATCATGATCGGCCCTCGGCGCAGGTCCGCATCGAGGCGAGCGTCGTGTCCGAAGCGGCGCGGACGATGCTCGAGCTTCGCGTGAGCGACGACGGACCCGGCGTCCGACCGGAGCACCGCGAGCGCATCTTCGAAGTGTTTCGAACGCTGGGGAATCGAAGCACGACGGGGATGGGCCTAGCGCTCACGCGGCGTCTGGCGCAGCGCGTGGGCGGTAGCGTGACCATCGATCCTTCGCCCGCAAACGTCCGCGGGGCCACCGTCCGGCTCCGCATCCCCGCCGACCTGGAGCATCATGCGAGCAGCTAGCCTTCTCATCGTCGAAGACGACGACCTCGACGCGGAGGCGCTCGAGCGTGCTCTGCGAAAGGAGCACGTCATCACGCCGCGGTTTCGCGCCGAGAACGGGGAAGACGCGCTGCGCATGTTGCGGGGAGAGCCGGGGTTCGCTGCACCGCCCTCGCCGAGCCTGATCCTCCTCGATCTCAACATGCCGCGCATGAACGGGCTCGAGTTCCTCGAGGCCCTTCGCTCGGACCCCAATCCCGACCTGCGCCGCACCGTGACCTTCGTGCTCACGACCTCCGACGACCCCTCCGAGCGTGCCGCGGCCTACGACCACGGCATCGCCGGGTTCGTCGTCAAGTCACGGGCGGGCCTCGACTTTCGGAAGCTCACCCAGCTGGTCTCGGACTACGAACGCGTCGTGGTCTTTCCGTGACGCTTCGCCTCCTCCTGGTCGAGGACGACGACATCGACCGCGAGGCCGTGCTCCGCGCGCTCCGTGAAGGAGGCGACGACATCGACGTGGTGTGCGCCGAGACGGTTCGTGGCGGCTCGGAGCGACTTCGGGAGGCGCGGGTCGATTGCATCTTGTCCGACCTCACCCTGCCCGACGGCGAGGGTCTCGATCTTCTGCCCCACGCGCAGGACGCGCCGCTCGTCGTGCTCACGGGGGGGGCCGACGACCGCGCCCGGGAGGCGTTACGGCGAGGGGCCCAGGACTACCTGTTGAAGGACCAACTGGACCCCCACTGGCTGCGCCGGGCCGTTCACTACGCCATCGAACGAAAGCGTCTCTCGACCCGCGCGCTCGCCAGCGAGCACCAGGATCGCCTCGCGAGCCTGGGTCATCTCGCCGCGAGCATCGCCCACGAGATCAACAACCCCATCGCCTTCGTCGGAGCCAACGTCGAAACGCTCCAGCGCTGGTGGCACGGCATCGTACCAGGGACCACCGTGCCCATCGAAGACGCGCTCCACGAGGACTTCGTGCAGCTTCTCGCGGAGACCGGCGCAGGCCTCGAGCGCGTCGCGTCGATCGTCGGCCAGCTCCGCAGCTTCGGCCGCCGGAGCGAGGATCACGAGCCGCTGGAACAGGCCAGCCTCGCCGAGGTCGCGGAGTGGGCCATTGCCCTCACGCGCACGCGCATCACACACGCGGCGGAATTGCGCGTCGACACGACGGGAAGCCCGGGCCCCTTCGTGGGCCGGCCGGGGCGGATCGCCCAGGTGCTGACGAATCTTCTCCTCAACGCGACCCAGGCCGCCGAGCAGGGGAGCCGCGCGCCGCAGGTGCGCCTCACCGTGCGCGGGGACGGGGCGCACTCCATCGCCGAGGTCGAGGACTCGGGGCCGGGGCTCCCGCCCGAGCTACGCGACCGAGTCTTCGAGCCCTTCTTCACGACCAAGCCCGCCGGCGAGGGAACGGGCCTGGGCCTTCCGATCTCGCACGACATCGTCGTCGCCCACGATGGCTCGCTCGAGCTCAGCGACTCCGTGCTGGGAGGTCTCCGCGCCGTCGTACGCCTCCCCGCGCGGGTGCTCGGGGAGAGCGACGTCCACCTGACCGATGCTGGCGAGATCGCGGAGACCGACGCCGAGCGCTGGACGCTGCTCATCATCGACGACGAGCCCTCCCTGCGCCGGGCGTTCGCTCGGATGCTCCGCCCGCACGAGGTGCACGCGATGGACGGGGCGGGAGCGCTCGAATGGCTCGCGGCCGACGGGCACGCCGCCACCATCGACGCCATCATTTGCGATGTGATGATGCCTGGCGTCGATGGCGTGCAGGTCCACGAGGCGCTCTCGGAGCGCCATCCGGGCTTGGCCAAGCGCTTCGTGTTCTGCTCCGGCGGAGCCTTTCGGCCCGACCTGGCTCGGTACCTCGCTGCGAGCGCGGTGCCGGTGCTCCTCAAACCCGTCAGCCGCGCGGCCTTGGTCTCGGCGCTCCGCCCGCTCCTCCGCGAGAGGCAGGCTGCGACGCGCGGCTACCCAAGCGTCGGGTAGTCCGTGTAGCCCTCGGCGCCGGGCGTGTAGAAGAGGTCCATCTTGACCTCGTTCAGCGCGGCGCCGGCCTGGATGCGCGCCGGGAGATCCGGGTTCGCGAGGAAGGGCCGGGCGAAGGCGACGAGCTCGCCCTTGCCGGCCGCGAGGTCCGCCTCGGCGCGCGCGCCGTCGTAGCCGCCGCTGAGGATCACCGTGCCGCCGAAGGCCTCGCGCATGCGGGTCTTGAGCGC
>JBCDGX010000227.1:0-8356 GCA_038750805.1 Myxococcota bacterium | reverse complement strand
CTCGTCCCCGGCCGCATCCAGCTCCGCCGCACCACCTTCCAGGGCAGCGGCCAGCGCGCGCGTCGCCGCTGCCGCCGCATCGCCCGGCGCCGCCGCGTCGAGCCCCGCGAGCGTGGGCTCCCGAGCCGTGGCGTCCTCGACCGGGACGATGCGCGCCGCGAAGCGCCAGAGCCGGGCGTCCCCGGTCATCGCCGCGGCGGTGGCGAAGACCTCCGCGGCCTCGGCGAAGCTGCCGCGATCCGTGAGCACGATGCCGAGCAGCTCGAGCCCCTCGGCCCCGCCGCCGTGCGCGATGGCCTCGCGCGCCCTCGCCTCCGCCTCCTCGACGTCGCGGCGCAGCCAGGCGATGCGCGCGAGGTCCACGCGCGCCCCGGCGACGCCGCCTTCCTGCGCGCGCTCGAGAAAGGGCACGGCCGCGTCCAGGGCCCCGGCCCGGCCGAGGGCCTGACCGACGCGCCGGGCCTCCTCGGGGGCGTTCACCAGATCGCGGAGCGGCACCGCCGCCGCCGCGGCGCCGGCCGCCTCGCCGGCCTCCGCGTGCAGCTCGAGGAGCGCGAGCGCCCAGCGCGAATCGTCCGGCGCGGCCGACACCGCCTTGCGGAGCTCCTTCATCGCCCGGTCCCGGCGCCCGTCCCGGCGCTCGACCTCGGCGAGCAGGCCGCAGGCCTCCGCGAGCTCCGTGCCGCCGCGCTCGGCCAGGGCGCTGGCCGCCGTCCGGGCCGCGCCCCGGGCCTCCGCGAGCTGTCCCTCCTCGAGCGCGAGGCGGGCGCACCAGAGGGCCACGTCCCCGTCCTCCGGCGCCGCGCGCCGGGCGCTCGAGAGCGCGGCGAGCGTGCCTGCGCGATCCCCCATGCCGGCCCGCGCCCGGGCCAGCCCCAGCGCGGCGCGCGCGAGCCCTGGCCGCTCCGCCAGGACGCCGGCGAAGAGCTCCGCGGCCTCGGGCCAGAGCTCGCCTTCGAGCGCTCCTTCGGCGGCCTCGAGGTCCGCGCGGAGCTCGTCCGGAAGCAGGAGCACGTCGTCGAGGAAGCGGCCGAACCGGTCCAGGAAGCTCACGCCGCGTTCATCCCACGCTCCGCGGCCCGCGGCGAGGGCCCGGGCACGGGGCTGCCGTTGAATGGAGCGCCGGGCAGGGGCCCGTGTACCCTCGTCGACCGTGAGGGGTCTCAGCCATGCGGAGCCGCCCGTGGTGCTGGTCGCCGATGGGGAGGTCGTCAGCCGGGAGTACATCGGCGGGCTCGTGCGCGGCTGCGGCTGGAGCCCCGTGCTCTGCGCCTCCGCGGACGAGGCGCTCCGGACGGTCGAGGAGCGCCCCGTCGACCTCGTGCTCCTCGGCGCGACGCTCCCGGGCCTCGGCGTGTCGACGGGGAGCCCGGCGCTCAAGGAGCGCGTGGACACCTTCCTCCCCGTCGTGCTCGTGCTCGAAGAGCCCGGCCCCGGCGGCGCGCGCCTGGGCGTCAGCCCCGCGGCCGACGACTTTCTCGTCCGGCCCTTTCACAAGCGCGAGCTCATCGCGCGGGTCACGAACCTCCTCGCGCTCAAGGACGCCCGCGCGGAGGTCGCGCGGCTTCGGGACGAACTCCGACGCTCGGCGATCCACGACGAGCTGACGGGCCTCGTCCACCACCGGCACTTCATGGCGCGCCTCGGCGAGGAGCTGAAGCGCGCCGAGCGGCACCGCGAGCCCCTGGCGTGCCTGCTCCTCGACGTCGACGGGCTCGACGCCGGACGGAGCCCGGAGCGCCCCGTCGGCAACGAGGTGCTTCGGGAGCTCGCGAAGCGCCTGCGCGACGGCGTGCGGGGCATCGACGTCGCGGGGCGGAGCGAGGACGACGCCCTCGCCCTGATGCTCCCCTGCACACCGCTCTTCGGCGCGATCACCGTCGCCGAGCGTCTCCTCCACCGGGTGACCGAGCGCCCCTACGTGGTGCGCGCCGGCGGCGGCGCCCTGGAGCTCACCGTGCATTGCTCGCTCGGCGTGTCGGTGTACCCGAGCCGCGACGTGCACACGAAGGAGGAGCTGCTCGGCGCGGCCCGGAACGCGCTGGTCGAGGCGGCGAGCAACGGCTCTGGGCGCATCTGCGCGCACCAGCACCAGGGCTACCTCTTTCGCCGCGGCAACTGATCACGCGACGCGGCGGGGGCGGCGGCGCGGGGGCCGTCCGAGGCGCACGCCGGCGACCCCCGCGACGAGCGACCCGGCCACGGCGAGGGCGGCGCCGACGAGCGGCCTGAGCGAGGCCTCGAGGCCCAGCTCGCGGATGGCCACCAGGCCGCTCTCGATGCGCCAGAGCGTGAGGCCGACGCTGCCGAGCGCGAGCAGGCCGAGGAGAGGCGCGACCAGCCGGGCGCCGGCGAGCGCGCGGGGCGTGCTCCGGCGCAGGACGACGCTGACGAGCCCGAAGGCCACCAGCGGGAGGAGCCAGAGGTTCATGGCCGTCTCCGTCGCGATGGCGAAGCCCGAGGAGCGGCGCACGTCCCCGTTGGCGGCGACCTCGACGAAGGGCGCGGCGAACGCGGCGAGCCAGAGCGCCGCCGCGGCCAGCGCGATGCCCCGGCCGAAGCGGAGGTCGTGTGGGGGGAGCGCATCGTCGGGCTCGGGGACGGGCCGGCCCCGGAGCGCCGCGAGCCGCGCGATGGGCACCAGCGCGAGGTCGTGCTCGGGGCAGCGCTCCTCGCCCTCGAAGCTCTCCTCGCAGAAGGGACAGAAGAGAGGCGGGCCGGCGCTCACGCAGAGAGCATGGCGCCGGAGCCGCGCGACGGCACGCCGGGGCTCGCCTGACCCGGATGCGCGTGGTAGCCGTCGGGCGTGGCGGAGCCGCTCACCGACCCGGACGATCTCTCCATCCGCGGGCTGAAGAAGGCCGACTACGATTACATCGTGTCGGTCCTCGACCGCTGGTGGGGCGGCCCCTCGGGCCAGCGTGCGGACCCGATGTTCTACTACGAGCTCGGCGCCGGTGGCCTGGTCGCGGAGCACGAGGGCGAGGTCGTCGGCTTTCTCCTCGGCTTCTTGACGCCGGGCGCGCCGCCGGTCGGCTTCATCCATCTCGTGGGCATCCACCCGGACCGGCGCCGCCGCGGCGTGGGGCTCAAGCTCTACGAGCGCTTCACGAAGCGCGCCCGCGAGGCTGGCGCCGCGGAGCTCAAGGCCATCGCCGCCGTGGGCAACGACGGGTCGCTCCGCTTCCACGAGGCCCTCGGCTTCCACACGAAGAAGGTCGACGATTACGCCGGCCCCGGGCGGGCGCGCCTCGTCTTCCGGAAGCGGCTTTGATTCGCCCGCGGGCCTCGTTATTCTGCCGCGCGAACGCAGGCGGGGGAGACCGAGACCGATGACCTATTCCGGCGCCGACACGGCGCGCGGGTCCCGCGAGACCCTCGGGGAGGCCCTTCAGGCCCTCCAGGCACGAAGCGACCTTCCGGCGGACGTCCTGGCGGTCACCCAGAACATCGCCCAGGCCGTCGGGGCGCTCTTCGAAGCGGAGAGGGCGTCCAGCGAGCCCGACGGGAAGGCGAGCGTGAAGAGCGCGCTCGGCTCCCTGAGCCAGACCCTGGCGCTGCTCCAGAACGTGAGCGCCGAGCATCCCGGCGTGTCCGTCGCGACCGAGGTGCTCGCGAAGGCGATGAGCGACCTCTACCCGCTCACCACCGCGCCCTCGCGCTTCCCGCCGCCCCCGGACGGCGCGGACACGGTCCCGACCGTTCCCCAGGCTGGGGCCACGCCGAAGGCGGCGTTCGCGCAGACGGCCCTGGCCCCGGCGGCGACGCCCTCCGTGCCCTCCCACGCGCCGCTGGCCGCGACGCCGAGCAGCCACGCGCCCCGGCCGCGTCGCTCGTCCATGCCCGCCCCGCCGCCGGACGACGGGCAGCCCCGCGGCGAGGTCGAGGTCAACATCGGCGCGACGACCCAGTCGAACTTCTTCGTCGGCTTCAGCGGCGAGATCAGCGGCGTCTTCCTCGCGACCTACGAGGTCCTCGGCCGCAACACGCGGGTCATGGCCCTCGTCACCCTCCCGGGGGGCTACGAGTTCCGGACCGAGGGCTGGGTGCGCTTCGTCCGCGACCCCTTCGACCTCACGAGCGATTCCGAGCCCGGCATGGGCATCCAGTTCGAGACCATCGACCCGCAGGCGAAGGAGCTCGCGCTCCGCTTCATCCGCAAGCGCCCGCCGATGTTCTACGACGACTGAGCCTCGGCGGACGCGAAAACGACCCCACGGTCACGGGCGAGCGGCCCGCCGAGCTGGTATGGCTGTGCGGCGCGCACTATAGGGGCGCTGGAAAGATGCACATGCGTAGGTCCTTTTCTCGTGCCGCCCTGATGGTCGTGCTCGCGCTGATGTGGACGCCCATGGCGTCCTCGCAGTTCCTCCTCGTCCCGAACTTCGTCGGGGAGACCGACCTCTACAACGGCCCGGGGCTGACGGCGCTGACGCTCCTCCCCGACGGCACGGTGCTGGTCTGCGAGAAGCAGGGCCGGCTGCTCCGGCTGGCGCCGGACGGCGCAGGCGGGTTCTCGGCGCCGACCACCCTCCTCGACCTTCGGCCGGACGTCGTCACGACGGGCGAGAGCGGCCTCCTCGGCATCACCCTCTCGCCGACCTACACGCGCGATCGCTACGTCTACATCCTCTACTCGACGGCGACGGAGGTCCGCGTCGAGCGGCTCACGCTGAACGCGGCGGGCACGTCCATCGTGACCCAGACGCTCCTCCTCGGAGGCCTCCCGGCCACGGGGACCATCCACAAGGCGGGCGACCTCGAGTTCCGCCCCGGCGAGCCGGACAACCTCTACATCGCGCTCGGCGACAACGGCTTCCCCGTCCGGTCGAACGACCTGACCCTCTACGAGGGCAAGATCCTCCGCGTCGATCGGAACACGGGCCTCGGCCTCGCCTCGAACCCCTTCTACCGGGCCGGCGTCGACGCCCTCGACTCCGTGCGCGCGCGCATCTGGATCCGTGGGCTTCGCAACCCCTTCCGCATCGGCTTCCACCCGGACCCGGGCGTGCCGGCGGCGGACGCGATCTACATCTCGGAGAACGGCGACTCGACCGACCGGATGGCCTGGGCGACCGCCGGAACGGACGGCGCGTGGTCGGCGGCCGGTGATTCGGGCGGCTTCCTCTCGCCCCCGGATCCGGATTTCCGCGTGCTGGAGACCTACTCGCCCTCGGTGGCTCCCACGAACCTGCTCATCGCCTCGTCGGGCCCTTTCTCGAACGGCGGCCGCCCCGTGGCTTACCTGGCGACGTGGATGCAGGGCATGCGCCGCTACGCGCTTAGCGGGACGGACCTGGACACGACCAGCTTGATCCCCGGTGACCCGGCGCTCGGCGAGTTCGCGATCTCCTTCGGCAACTTCCGACCGGCGGACACGGAGTTCGGCCCCGATGGCGCGCTCTACTGGGTGCAATCCCTCGCTGGCAGCGCCCCGACGGCCGGCATCCTCGGCCGCATCCGCTGGATCGGCGGGGACCCGCCCGTCGCGTCCTTCACGACGACGCCGGACCCGGCCACGGGCGACGTGCCGCTCGAGGTCCGCTTCCGCGACACGTCCACGGACCCCGACGGGACCATCGCGTCCCGCGAGTGGGACTTCGGCGACGGCACCACGAGCACCGCGCGGAACCCGACGCACACCTACACGGACCCCGGCGACTACACGGTCACGCTCTCGGTCCTCGACGACACGGGCCTCCCCGGGACGGCGCTGGCCGACGTCCAGGCCGTCCGCGGCTTCGTCGTGGAGCTCCGCGGCGAGATCCAGGACGGGCGAACGGTCCCCGGCACGGCCTACGAGGGTGACTCGGTGCTTCGCCTCTTCCGGAGCGACGGCGTCACGCCCGTGGCCTTCCGCGGCGGCGCCGGCCCGGACGAGAACGAGCTCGCCGTGAGCGGCTCGAGCCTCGACGCCCTCGTGAACGTGGCGCTGACCGACGAGATCCTCGTCGCCGAGCTCTCCGCGGACGGCTTCGTCGCGGCTCGTGCGGCCCGGGCCGTGGACCCGGCGGAGCTCACGAACCGGGTCGAGATCGACTTCGTGCTCTCGGACCGCGCCGTGCGCGGGCAGGTGGTGGACACGCGCGGGCGCCCGATCGTCGTCGACATCGGCGTGCGCCGGGACGGCGCTCCCTACGCCCTCGCGAACGGTCGCGACTTCCTCGAGGGCGGACCGGCCGCCACGGGGGTTCCGCACCGCGTCGAGAGCGATGTCGACGGCTTCTACTATTTGCCTCTGCGCGACGTCGCGAACTACGGCCTCGAGCTCGCGCGCGACGTGGGCACGGACCGCTTCATCCCGTCGACGGCGGTGGTGGAGGTCGCCACGGTGCGGGTCGACCGCGACCTGGTGGTCGGCCTGATCGACGGCGGCCTCGAATGCGACGACATCTCCGGCGTCGGGGTGACCGAGGAGGTCGACTACGCCGAGCAGGTGCAGCCGATCTGGAGCGCCCTCTGCGTGGGCTGTCACCGCCCCGGCTCGGACAACGGCTTCGGGCTCAACCTCACGCCCGACGAGAGCTACGACGACCTGCTGCGCATCGTCAGCGCGGAGGTGCCGGGGCTCCGCCTCGTGACGCCCTTCGAGCCGGACGCCAGCTACCTCATGGAGAAGATCGCCTGCGCCGACCCCCAGAGCGGCGAGCGCATGCGCCCGGACTCGGCCATGACCTTCGAGGAGCAGGCGCTCGTCCGCGACTGGATCGCGCAGGGCGCTCGGCCCTCGATGGACGATCCGCCGCCGGACCTCGGTCCTGGCGACATGGGCGTGGACCTCGGGACGCCTCCGGACGCCGGCATGGGCGACGAGGACGCGGGCCCCGGCGACGATGCCGGCATGGCCAACGACGCGGGACCGGCCCCCGACGCCGGCTCGGACGCGGGCGCCGATCGGGACGCCGGCTCGGAGGGTAGCCTCGGCCTGACGGCGAGCTGCTCCGCGGGTGGCGCGTCCGGCGCCGGGCTCCTCGCCTGGCTCCTGCTCGGCGGACTCGCTCGGCGGCGCCGCTCGAGGGACTGAGCGGGCGCCCTCGTGTCCCGAGTCCGCGATGGCGGCTCGGGACACGAGCTAGCGGAGCGCGTCGCCGCGGCGCGCGAGGAACTCGACGAAGCGCTCCGGCGCTTGGCCGGTGACCCGCTCCACATCCGAGGTGATCGGCGCCGCCCATCCCTCCGCCTTCACGCCCTCGAGACCGACCATCGCGTCGACGAAGAAGGTGGGGGCGCCGCCCTCGCGGAGCGACGCGGCGAGCTGCGCGTCCTCGAGGTCGACGTAGCGGACGTCGGCGCCGCGCGCGGTCGCGGCCAGCGCCGCCACCTCGTCGTCCGCGAGCGCTTCGGGCCCCGTGAGGTCGTAGATCCGGCCCGCGTGCGGCGCGGGATCACGGAGCACCGTGGCGGCCACCCGGCCGATGTCCCGCGCGCTGATCCAGGCGGTCTTCCCGCCGTGCGACGCGCAGTAGAAGGCCCCCGTCGCACGGATGCTGGCGCCCTGGTAGTTGACGAGGTTGTCCTGGAAGAAGGTCGGCCGGAGCACGGTCCACCCGAGGCCGCTCTCCGCCACGGCGGCGTCGCCGCGCCCGTGCCAGCGCGCGAGGTCGAAGTCCGAGCCCGCGTCGGCGCCGGCGGCCGAGAGCTTCACGATGTGCTGCACGCCGGCCGCTTTCGCGGCGTCGAGCGCCGGCCCGACGAGCGCGTCGAAGCCCTCGACGAAGGGCACGAGAAGGAACGCGGCGCGAACCCCCGCGAGGGCCTCGGCGTAGGTCTCGGGCGCGCCCCAGACGAAGCGCACGGCCGTCGCGCCGGTGGCGACGAGCGCCTCCGCCTTGGCGGGATCCCGTACGGCGATGCGTGGGGTGATGCCCGCGTCGAGCAGGGCGTGAGCGACCTGGGAGCCGACGGTGCCCGTGGCACCGGTGATGAGCACGTCCGTCATGGCGATTCCTCCGAGCCGGTGTTCGTCGTCCGGCCTCGGGAAGGACGATGCGTCGCCTCATGGAGTGCATCCAGCGCAATGTCTGCATGGTATGCATGCATGCAGTGCAGCTCTCGGCCATCGACCTGAACCTGCTCGTGATCCTGAGCGCGCTGCTCGAGACGAGGAGCGTGAAGGATGCGGCGGCGCGCGTGTCGCTCAGTCCCTCGGCGACGAGTCATGCGCTCGGCCGCCTGCGCGAGCTCCTCGGCGATCCGCTGCTGGTTCGCGCGGGCAGGCAGCTCGTCCCCACGCCCCGTGCGGAGGCGCTGCGGCCGGCGCTGGAGCGCTTCGTCCGCGAGGGCGAGGCCGTGCTGCGCGCGGGAGAGGACGTGGCCCCGGAGCGCCTCGAGCGCGCCTTCCGGGTGCTCACCAACG
>JBCDGX010000226.1:0-8362 GCA_038750805.1 Myxococcota bacterium | reverse complement strand
CTGGTCCGGCGCTACCGCGAGGCCGGGCTGGTGGTCTTCGGCAAGACGAACACCCCGGAGCTCGGCCTCCACCCCGTCACCGAGCCGGCCCGCTTCGGACCGACGCGGAACCCCTGGGACCTCACGCGGACCAGCGGGGGCTCGAGCGGGGGAGCCGGCGCGGCCGTGGCGAGCGGCGTCGTGCCCTTCGCGCAAGGGGGCGATGGGGGCGGTTCCATCCGCATCCCCGCGGCCTGCGGCGGCGTGTTCGGCCTGAAGCCGACGCGGGGCAGGACGCCCGTCGGGCCCGACGCGAGCGAGCAATGGAGCGGGTTCGCGATTCAGCACGTCATCAGCCGGAGCGTCCGCGACTCGGCCGCCGCCCTCGACGCGGTCGCCGGCGTGGAGCCATGGGCGCCCTACCATCCGCCGGCCATCGCCGAGACCTTCCTCGAGGCCCTGCGCACGCCCATCGGGCGCCTCCGCGTCGCCTTCCACACGGAGCCGGCCATGCCCGCGACGGTGCACGCCGATTGCGTCGCCGCCGCGCGCGAGGTCGCGGAGCTCCTCGTCGAGCTCGGCCACGAGGTCGAGGAGGTGCCGCCCGGGCATGATCGCCAGGCGCTCGCGGAGGCCTTCTTCACCGTTCTCTCGGCCAACACCGCCGCGGAGATCGACGCGCTCGAGGCGAAGACCGGGCGCAGGCCCCGCCCCGAGCATTTCGAAGCGACCACCTGGCTCTCGGGGCTCATCGGCCGGCGGGTCTCGGGCGGTGATTTCGTCACCGCCATGCGCCGGCTTCAGGCGGAGACCCGGCGCCTCTAGCGGCGCTACGAAGCGCACGACGTGGTGCTCACGCCGACGCTCGGCCTTCCGCCCGTGGTCCACGGGGCGCTGATGGCGAAGGGCGCGGAGGCGGCGCTCCAGCGGGTCCTGGCCCGCGGGGACAGCACGCTCCCGCTTCGCCTGCCCGGCGTGATCGAGAGGGCCGTGGCCCGCGTCTACGCCTTCATTCCCTTCACGCCGGTCGCCAACTTCACCGGCCTGCCCAGCATGAGCGTCCCGCTCGTCTGGAACGCCGCCGGGCTGCCCATCGGGACCATGTTCACCGGGCGCTTCGGCGACGATGGTCTCCTCCTGCGCCTCGCCAGGCAGCTCGAAGAGGCGCGGCCATGGTGGGACCGGCGTCCGCCGCTCTTCGCCCAAAGCTGAACGATCGAAGGCTGTTGAGGGACGTACCGGCGTCGCAGGGCGATAAATGAGCCCTCATTCATTTTCTCGTTGACGCTGCCGGACCCGCCATCGACGATGCCCTCATGAGCGCCTACCCGCGGATCCGGAGCCGCGTCGACGTTCGCTCGCCGGCCTTTGCCGCCAACCGGGAGGCCGCGCTGGCGGCCCTCGAGCACATCGCCGGCCTCCAGGCCAAGGCGAACGCCGGCGGCGGCGAGAAGTACGTCGCGCGCCACCGCAAGCGCGGCAAGCTCCTCCCGCGCGAGCGCATCGAGCTCCTCCTCGACCGGGACGCGCCCTTCCTCGAGATCGGAGGCCTCGCGGGCCACGACGTGAAGGGCGAGACCACGGGGACGAGCGTCGTCGGCGGCGTCGGCGTCGTCAGCGGGACCGAGTGCCTCATCGTCGCGAGCGAAGCGACGGTGAAGGGCGGCGCGGTAACGCCCATGAGCCTCGAGAAGTCGTCGCGCCTCGCGGCCATCGCCGAGGAGAACCGGCTCGTCGGCGTCAGCCTCATCGAGAGCGCCGGGGCGGACCTTCCCAAGCAGGACCAGATCTTCGTGAAGGGCGGCGCGGGCTTCCGGAGCCTGACGCGGCGCTCGGCGGCGCGGGTCCCGACGGTCTGCCTGGTCTTCGGCTCGTCGACGGCGGGCGGCGCGTACCTGCCGGGCATGAGCGATTACGTCGTCATGGTGAAGGAGCAGGCGCAGGTCTATCTCGCGGGCCCGCCGCTCGTGAAGATGGCCACGGGCGAGGAAACGGATCACGAGAGCCTCGGCGGCGCCGCCATGCACTCCACGACGAGCGGCGTCAGCGATTACCTCGCCGAGGACGAGCGGGACGCGATCCGCCTCGGGCGCGAGATCGTCGCGCACCTCGAGGTGGAGAAGCATGGCCGGCCGGCTCCCGTGGAGCCCCCGGGGCTCGACCCCGAGGAGCTTCTCGGCATCGCCTCCGCGGACGTGAAGGTCCCCTTCGACCCGCGCGAGGTCATCGGCCGCGTCGTCGACGGCTCCCGCTTCAGCGAGTTCAAGCCGCTCTACGGCAAGACCCTCGTCTGCGGCTGGGCGCGCATCCACGGCTACCCCGTCGGCATCCTCGCGAACCACGGCACGCTCTTCAGCGAGTCGGCGAACAAGGGCGCGCAGTTCATCCAGCTCTGCAACCAGCGGAGCGTCCCCCTCGTCTTCCTCCAGAACACGACGGGCTTCATGGTCGGCGCGAAGTACGAGGCCGAGGGGATCATCAAGAACGGCGCGAAGCTCATCAACGCGGTCTCGAACAGCACGGTTCCGGCGATCACGATCATGACCGGCGCGAGCTTCGGCGCAGGCAACTACGGCATGAGCGGCCGGGCCTACGCCCCGCGCTTCCTCTTCACCTGGCCGAACCACCGCATCGCCGTGATGGGCGGCAAGCAGCTCGCGGGGGTGCTCGACATCATCCAGCGCCAGTCCGCCGCGAAAAAGGGCATCCCGGTCGACGAGCAGAAGCTCGGCGTGATGAAGGCCATGACCGAGGCGACCATCGACAAGCAGTCCACGGCCCTCTACGCGACGGCGCGGCTCTGGGACGACGGGATCATCGACCCGCGCGACACGCGCACGGTGCTCGCGCTCAGCCTGAGCGCCGCGCACCACGCGCCCGTCGAGGGGACCATGGGCTTCGGCGTGTTCCGGCATTGAGGCGATGGCGATGACGACCCGGCCCATCGAGAAGCTCCTCGTCGCGAACCGCGGCGAGATCGCCCGACGCATCTTCCGCACCTGCCGCGACCTCGGCATCGCGACCGTCGCCGTCTTCAGCGACGCGGACGCCGACGCGCCCTTCGTCCGCGAGGCCGACGAGGCCGTGCGCCTGGGCCCCGCGCCGAGCCGGGAGAGCTACCTGAAGGTCCCGGCGATCCTCCGCGCCGCGGACGTCACGGGCGCCGACGCCATCCACCCGGGCTACGGCTTCCTCGCCGAGAACGCCGAGTTCGCCGAAGCCGTGATCGCCGCGGGCCTGCGCTTCGTCGGCCCGACGCCGGCGGCCATCCGCGCCATGGGCAGCAAGCGCGAGGCGAAGGCCCTCGTCGCCGAGGCCGGCGTACCGGTCATCCCCGGCTACGACGGCGCCGATCAGGATCCGGCCGTGCTCGCCCGCGAGGCCGAGGCCATGGGCTTCCCGGTGCTCCTCAAGGCGAGCGCGGGCGGGGGCGGCAAGGGCATGAAGCGCGTCGATCGCGCCGAGGACGTCCTCGCCGCCATCGCGAGCGCCAAGCGCGAGGCCCTCGGCGCCTTCGGCGACGACGTGCTCCTCGTCGAGAAGTACGTGGAGCGGCCGCGGCACGTCGAGATCCAGATATTCGGCGACACCCACGGGCGCGTGGTGCATCTCTACGAGCGCGAGTGCTCGCTCCAGCGGCGGCACCAAAAGGTCATCGAGGAGGCGCCGAGCCCGGCCCTCGTCCGGGACCCGGCGCTTCGCGCGCGCATGGGCGCGGCCGCGGTGAAGGTCGGAAAGACCATCGGCTACGTGGGCGCCGGCACCGTCGAGCTCATCCTCGGCGAGGACGGCAGCTTCTACTTCCTCGAGGTGAACACGCGGCTTCAGGTGGAGCATCCGGTGACCGAGGAGGTCACGGGCCTCGATCTCGTGCGCGAGCAGATCCGCGTCGCCGAGGGGCACCCGCTCTCGCTGCTGCCGGTGGAGGGCGAGGAGGCCGGCGCCTCCCCGGCGACGCTCGGCGGCTGGGCGCTGGAGGCGCGGCTCTACGCGGAGGACGCGGCCGCGGGCTTCCTCCCGCAGAGCGGCGTGCTCACGGGCTTCCACCTCCCGGAGCTCGCGGGCGTGCGCCTCGATACGGGCGTCGAGGCCGGCAGCGAGGTCTCGATCCACTACGACCCGATGCTCGCGAAGGTGATCGCCCGCGGGGCCGATCGCGAGGAGGCGCGGCGCCGGCTCGTGAACGCGCTCCGGCGCTTCTCTGTCGCCGGGGTCACGACGAACCGGGAGTTTCTCGTGCGGGCGCTGACGCACGAGGCCTTCGTGGCGGGCGCGCTCCACACGCACTTCATCGACGAGCACCTGGCGGGCCCCGCCCCCGCGCCCGAGCGCGCTCTCGACCGCCTCGCGGCCTTCGCGGCCGTGCTCGTCGGCGTCCGGGAGCGCGAGCTCGCCCGCGCGGACCGACCCGCGGTGCCCTCGGGCTATCGCAACCAGCCCTCGATGCCCCAGGGCGCGGAGATGGAGGTCGATGGCCGCGCGCTCGCGGTCCTCTACACGCATCGGGTCCGCGAGCCCGGCACCTTCGACGTCGCCTTCGAGGGTGAGGAGGGCGTCGCGCTCGTGGTGCGGCGCGTCGCCCAGGACGCGGAGCGGCTGGTCCTCGAGGCCGGCGGCCATCGGCGCACGCTTCGCGTCGTCGGCCACGGCGAGGGCGACGTGCACGTGCTGACGGAGGGCCGGGCCTTCGCCGTTCGCGAGCGCCCGCGCTTCCCGGAGCCGGGCGCGCAGGAGGTCGCCGGGGGCTGCCTGGCCCCCATGCCCGGGAAGGTCGTCAGCGTCGCGGTGGCCGCGGGCGACGCCGTGAGCGCCGGTCAGACCCTGGTGGTCCTCGAAGCAATGAAGATGGAGCACACGGTCACGGCGCCGGAGGACGGCGTCGCGGCGGCCGTGCACGTCCAGGCCGGCGACCAGGTCGACGCGGACGCGCTGCTGGTGACCGTGGACGCGGGCGAGGCGGCGGACGCATGAGCCCCTCGGTTCAATACAGCACGTAGAAGCTGCGGGCGCCGGGGAGCGCGCGGCGTAGCTCGGCGTCCGGCCAGGCGAGTCGCGGCCCGCCGGGGAGCACCCAGAGCTAGGCCAGCCGCTCCTCCGCAGGGTCCGTGGCGGAGAGCGCGAGGTCGGCGCGGCCGTCCGCATCGAAGTCCCGCAGCACCACGGAGAGCCCGATGCCGCGGACGCCGGCCGGGGGCCGGAGCGTTTGGCTCGGCGTGCTTCCGGGCCCGCTCTCCGCCCCCGGGAAGACGAAGATCGTCTGGTTGTCGTCGAAGCCCGTCGACGTGTCCTGGCCCCCGACGAGGACCATCTCCGCCAGGCCGTCTCCATCGACGTCCCCGCCCGTTCCCACGAACCCCACCGATCGGTATTCGGCGGGCGCGCGGAGCACTTCGCCGGCGACCAGCGTCCCCTCGTCGCCAGCCCTGAACACGTGGGCTCCCCCCTGGAAGTCCGGCGGCAACCAGCCGTCGCTCACGACGATGTCGGCGCGTCCGTTCCCCGTCGCGTCGAGCGCGATGGGGGTCGCGAAGAGCCGGGCCGGGAAGCGCGTCACGACCTCCGAGGTCATCGGCGCCCCGGCCCCGGCGCCGCCGGCCACCACGAGGAGCCGCTGGTTGGCGACGACGACGGCGTCGGCGATGGCGTCCCCGCTCAGGTCGGCGATGGCTCCGGTCCCCGTGAGTCGGTGGTCGGACCCGCCCCCGAGGGGCGTGTACGCCGCGAGCGTCAGCGCGCCCCCGGGACCACCCAGCACGCGCTCGATACCGAAGGCCCCGCGTTCGCCGGAGAGGAACACGACGTCGCCGCGTCCGTCGTTGTCGACGTCGCTCGGCCCGTGATCGGCCACGGGAACGTAGACCCCGCGCGGCAGCTCCATCTCCTCCGAGCGTTCGCCGAGCCCGCTCGGGCCTCCGAGCCGGCGCGAGAGCGTGAGGCGCCCGGCGTCGCCGTCCGCGTAGGCGGCGAGCAGCGCCACGTCGTCGAAGCCGTCGCCGTCCAGGTCGACGACGAAGGGCGTGACGAAGGCGAGGTCCGGATCCTCGGACGTGAGGAGAGGCTCCGAGCTCGCGCCGAGGCCGCCGGGGGTGCCGCGATGAAGCGACACCTCCGAGACCCGGTACCGATCGACCTCCGTCGGCGTGCGCGTCACGCGGGTCACCACGACGAGGTCCGCGTACCCATCGCCATCCACGTCGCGATCCGCCCGGCCGACGTCCACGTAGCGCACGCCGGACCACGAGCTGCACCGCGCGTCGTCGCACCCGCGGACACGCCAGAACCAGCGCGTCCCGACGGGACCGTCGCGGCTCGCGCCGAGCGAGGACGCCCCGTGCTCCAGCGCCGTCGTCGTGACGGTCGTCGCGCCCTCGAAGGAGCAGGCGCCGAAGGCCACGCGAGGGCAGGCGTCGGTGAGCTGCAGCTCGTAGCGCGAGGCGCCCACGACCTCGCCCCAGAGGAAGATCGGCCGAAGGGCCGTCTCGGGCCCCAGCGCGCTCCCCGTACGAAACCCGCTCCACGGTGACACCGGCGTCGGCGCGGCGAGGCGGGGACGGGGGGCGTCTGGCGTTCCCAGGTCTTCGGACGCGGCGTCGGTCGGGGCCGCGTCCGAGGGCGCCGTGCTCGCGTCCCTCGCGCCCGCGTCCATCGTACCCCCGTCGGCGCCAGCGCCCGATCCGACCGGGTCCCCGACGCCGGTGCGGCTGCACGCACCGAGGGCGAGGAGGGCGAGGACGACCGAGGGGGTCCGAGCCATGGCTCGCTCAGTCTACTGACGAATCGCCGTCCAGCTCGCCGTTCTTCGCCTTCGCGATCCACTCCACCACTTCGCGCTCGATGATCTCGAGCGCCTTCTTGCGGAAGGGCTTGAAGATGAAGGGCACGTCGAGCTCCATCCCGATGGCGCTCTCCTTGATGTCGAGCGCGCCCTTCAGGGTCATGCCCTTCACGGTGAAGCTGACGTCGGCGTGGCGCTCGCTCGTCCATTCGGCCGTCGGCGCGTACTCCTCAAAGCGCGCGGCATAGGCCGCGAAGGCCTTCTCCGTGGCCTTCTTGGCGAGCTCGAAGCTCAGATCGTGGGGAACGTCGTGCTGGGCCATGGGGTCCTCGGAACGGGGCGGACCCTAGCAACATGCCGCGGGCTCCCCAAGCGCCGTGCACCGCGTCCGAAGCTCCGGCTCTTGGCTCCGAGCGCGTGGCGGGAATCGCGGGTCGCGCCCACCTAGCGGGAAAGACCTCACCTTCCGTAGAAGAGCGCAGCGATGCGCAGAAGGAGATTCGCCGTGTCCTACCTTCGTCGTTGCTTGCCGAGGGCCATCACCTGCCTCTTCCTCACAGGTGCCGCGGCCTGTTCCGACGGTGTCCCGGCGGAGGACGCGCGCGACTCGGGGCCCGACGCGACCCTCAGCGTCGATGGCGGCCGAGCCGACGATGCGGGGATGGATGGCGGCCGGGACGCGGGCGGCGCCGTCGACGACGCGGGCGGCGACTTGGCGGTGGACGCGGGCTGCCCCCCGGTCGGTGCGGGTTCTCCGGTGTCCGCCGCGGGCGAGTGCCCAGGCGGCCCGAGCGTTCCCTCGGCCGCTGGCCTGAGCCTTCCCTGCTGCTTCCGCGAGAGCAATGCGTCGCGGCGATCGGCTATCGAGCTCCGCGTCACCTCGCTTCGGCTCCTCTCACCGAGCTCCATCGCGCTCGCAACGACGCCGCTGGTGACGGGCCTGCTTCAGCAGGCGGTGGACCAGGAGCGGCTGAACTGGGTGGTGCAGCTCACCGGCGCATGCGGGGCGGTCGATCTCCGAACGGGCGCCGGGCTCCGTCAACCGAGTGATGCCTTCGCCTTCGCGGCGGGGTCTGCCCCCACCTTCGACGGCGCCAGCAACCCCCTGCTTCGTGATCCCGATCGGTGGGACCCCGTCGACGCCACCGGGACACTGATGGCCGAGACCCTGGACAGCGCGCTCGTCCCCGCGGTCGTCATCCCGGTCTTCCGAGCCGACGGCGAGCGAATCACGGAGTTTCCCTTCCGGGACGTGAGCTTCGAGCGTTGGGCACTCTTCGACCGGGGCACCTGCGTAGGCGCCCGCGACACCGGCGTCGCGGGGACGGGCTTCGCCTCGGGGGGCGTGGTCCGGGGCTTCCTGGCCATCGAGGACGTCCTCGGGATCCAGGTGGACAACCCTCCGCTCGTCGGACCGCTCTGCGCGGTGCTGAACCAGAGCGGCGACTTCAGGCGCGAATGCGACCCCGCGAGCCGCGGCACCTGGGGTGTGCTTCCCGACGCCGAGTGTGGCGCGGCGGGCTGCACCGCAGGCAGCTGCGATCCCGGGACCACCTGCAACGCCTGGCGCTTTGCCGCGGACATCAGCGCGGCCGGGGTCGAGGTGCT
>JBCDGX010000225.1:0-8412 GCA_038750805.1 Myxococcota bacterium | reverse complement strand
TCGTCGACATGGTGAGCGAGGAGAAGGCGCGGGCTCGGGAGCTCGTGGGTCCCATCGATCCCCCGAGCCCGCGCCTTCTCCTCGCTCACCATGTCGACGAGGCCCTCGGCGTCCGGCGCGACCCGCAGCACCACGAGGTCCCGCACCAGCTGGAGCACCTGCCGGATGAAATGAAGCGGGTCGATGCCCTGGCTGACCAGCTCGTCGACACGCTCGAGCACGGCCTTCGCCTCGCCCGCCAGCAGCGCGTGCGCGACCCCGTGCACCGCGTCCCGGCCGGCGATGCCGAGGTGCCGCGCGAGCTCCGCGCCGACGAGCTTCGTCCCGGCGAGGGCGACGGTCTGATCGAGGAGCGTGAGCGCGTCGCGCATGGACCCCGCCGCCTCGCGCGCGACGAGCGCCACCGCATCCTCGTCCGCCTCGATGCCCTCGGCGTCCAGGATGGCCCTCACGCGCGCGCCGATGACGGCCTGGGGGATCAGCCGGAAGTTGTAGCGCTGGCAGCGCGAGCGGATCGTGACCGGGACCTTGTGGGCCTCCGTCGTCGCGAAGATGAACTTCACGTGCTCGGGCGGCTCCTCGAGCGTCTTGAGGAAGGCGTTGAACGCGCCGGACGAGAGCATGTGCACCTCGTCGACGATCACGATCTTGAAGCGGTCCCGGGCCGGCCGGTACGGCAGCGTCTCCTGGAGCCGCCGCACGTCGTCGACACCGTTGTTCGAGGCGCCGTCGATCTCCTGCACGTCGAGGTCGACGCCCGCCGTGATGTCCTTGCAGACCGAACAGACGTTGCAGGGCGTGGCCGTCGGGCCCGTCTCGCAGTTCAGCCCCTTCGCGAGGAGCCGCGCCGTCGTCGTCTTCCCGACGCCGCGCACGCCCGTGAAGAGAAAGGCATGCGCCACGCGCCCCGTCGCGATGGCGCCCGCGAGGGTGCGCGCGATGGCCTCCTGCCCGACGAGCTCGTCGAAGGTCTGAGGCCGGTATTTCCGCGCGAGGACCGTGTAGGCCATGAAGGCGGGAGCCTAGCGCGCGCCCCCGTCACGCGGGAGCCCAATCTCGGCGCGGCGCTCAGCCCGCGACGAGGACCGAGAGCAGCTCGTCGACGTTCTCGACGAGCTTCGGCCACATGGCCTCCAGCACGTCCGCGCTGAAGTCCGTCGAGGCGTTGTCCCCGCTCAGCGCGAGGTGCTCCAGGAAGTCGCGGTCGGCCTCACGGTCCTTCCGGAGCTGGTACTCGATGTGGTCCGCGAGGCGCACGATGCTCACGACCATCTGGTCGTCCTCGGTGCCCTCGTCGTAGGCGCGCCCGGGCTGGTGATGCCAGGCGACGGCCCGGCAGAGCGCCGGCGGGAGATGCCAGGCGTCGAGCACGTGGGCGCCGAGCACGGCGTGGTCGTAGCCAAGGTGCTCGCGCTCGATGAGATGCATGCGGTCCGGCTCGGTGAGCTCTTCGACGAACGCGGTGTAGTCGAGCTCTCCGACCTGGTGGATCATCAGCTTGCCGACGTCGTGCATCAGGCCGGTCAGGAACACCGTTCCGACCCCGCGGTAGCGCACCGACTGGGCCAGGATTCGGCCGATGGCGGCGACGGCGGCGCCGTGGTCGCGGATGGCCTCCGCTGGCTTCTGCGCGTCCTCGAAGAGGCTCATCATCGCCACGGAGGCGACGAGCTCCTGCACCGTCTGGGTGCCGAGGCGCACGATGGCGGCCTCGAGGCTCGCGTAGGGAACCGCGGGCCGGAAGAGCGCCGAGTTCGCCAGGCGGAGGAGCTGCGAGGCGAGGATCGGGTCCTTCTCGAGCGCCTCGTTGAGGAGCTTCACGTTCACCTGCGGGTCGCTGAGGAGACCCAGAACGTGCTGCGCCACGGCGGGGAAGGGCTTGAGGCCCGTCGCCTTGGCGGTGGCCGCGGCCATGCTCTCGCTCGCCGCGCGAACGTCCCGCTGGGGGTCGTCGTCGCCGAACCAGAGCTCTTCGAGGACGTTGTCCGCGAGGCCGGACGCGCCGAGGTTGTAGGCGGGAGCCGTCATGGCCGGTTGAAACGGCGGCACGGGCTCAGGCTGAACGTGCCGGGGCAGACTCCCCGTTCAGGGTCTCAGCGCGGGGTCTTCGGGGCCGCCGGCCTCCGGCCCGAGGCCGTGAGGTCGTCCCAGGTCGGCGCCGCGCGCTGGAGCGGCACGGTCAGCACGCGGAGGCGGAGGACGACCCGGGTGACGGTGCTCGTCGTCACGTAGCCCTTCACGCCGGGGCGCTCGAACACGGCCTCGCAGCCCGGTCGGGGACAGGGGTAGGTGATCTCGATGGCGTCGTCCTGCTTCACCTGGCCGCCGCTCAGGCGCGCCCCGATGAGCGGGTGCTCCCGGTCCGGCCGCTCGCTCTCGCGGTGAATCACCTCGATGCAGCGCATGGTCTGGTCGCAGTGGTAGACGCGGTTCTGCGTCCACACCACGAAGGCGCCCCAGGGCGCGTCGCCCATGCCCGCGGTGCCCGTCTCGTAGACCAGCTCGACCTCGACGAAGGGCGGGAGCGTGGTCTGGGTCGGTTCGTCGAACACGGCGCCTCGGAGGGTGCGAAGGAGACGAGCGCGAGCCTACTCGACGCCCGCCGCCTCCATCATCTCCTCGAGGGTGAGCGGCCGGCCCGGGTCCGGAACCTCCGGCGGGGCCTCTTCGCCTTCCGGTGCGGCCTCGCCCTCGGGGGCGGCCTCTCCGTCGGCGCCCTCGTCCTCCTGCTCCTCGGCGAGCTGCATCATCTCCTCGAGGGTGAGCACGCGGTCCGGCTCCTCCTCGGCGTCCTCGCCTTCGTCGCCGTCCTCGGCGAGCTCCATCATCTCCTCGAGGGTGAGGACCCCCTCCGGTCGCTCCTCTCCGTCGTCGTCGTCCGCGAGGGCGCCGTCGTCGTCGTCGAGCGCGCTCGGCTCCGGGGGCGCCGCCGGCGCCGGCGGCTCTTCGCCGAGGAGCCGGTAGGCGAGGCCGACGCTCACCGCGGGCACGTAGGTCACGATGCCGAGGCCCACGATCATCAGCCCGATGAAGGGGATCACCGACTTGATCATGTGCCCGAGGCTCCGCTCGAAGAGCGTGCTGGCGACGAAGAGATTCAGCCCGATGGGCGGCGTCAGGTAGCCGATCTCGAGGTTCACGATGAACACGATGCCGAAGTGCATCGGGTCCATGCCGAAGCTCGCGGCGATGGGCCAGAGCAGGGGCACGAAGACGAACATCGCGCTCAGGATGTCCATGGCCATGCCGACCAGGAGCAGGAGCCCGTTCAGCAGCAGCAGGAACTGCCAGTACGTCAGGTCGAGGCTCGCGACGGCCTCGATGAGCTTCTCCGGGACCTTCCGCTCCTCGAGGATTCCGGCGAAGGCGAGGGCCGTCACCATGATCACGAGCAGCGAACCGAGGAGCACGCCCGTGCCCTGGAAGATGCGCGGCGCGTCCCAGAGGCGCAGCGAGCGGTAGATGAAGACCTCGACGACGACCGCGTAGATGACGCTCAGCGCCGCGGCCTCGACGGCGTTGAAGACGCCGGACTGGATGCCGAAGTAGATGGCGAAGGGGAAGAGCAGGGCCCAGAAGCCGTCGATGCCCGTGCGTGCCACCGCCGAGAAGCGGAAGTCCGTGAGCTTCGCGATGACCCCGAAGTAGACGCCGAGCTGCACGACCACCTGGAGCAGCCCGACGCCCCCCTCGAAGTACGAGAAGAAGCAGAGCGGGAAGAAGAGGAAGAGGAGCCCGCGGAAGAGGCATTGGCCGAGCGAGAGCCCGTCCTCCTCGCGTCGCCGCACGCCAGCGACGAAGCAGGCGCCCATGAGGATCGCCGCGAGGAGGAGCCCCGGCCCGTAGCCGGCCATGAAGAGCCGCTCGACCTGGATGAACGCCTTCTGATTGACGATCGGGTAGAGGATCATCGGGATCGAGGGCGGAATGAGGATCCCGAGGCTTCCGGCGCTCGTGAGCAGGCCGTGGGCGAAGCGCTCGCCGTATTTCGCCTTCACCAGCGTCGGGCCCATCATCGTGCCGATGGCGATGACCGTCGCCGGGCTCGAGCCGCTGATGGCCGCGTAGAAGACGCAGGCGAGCACGGCGCTCATGGCGAGGCCGCCGGGCACCCAGCCCACGACCGATTGCGCAAAGCTGATGAGCTTCTTCGAGATCTCGCCCTCGGCCATGAGGGCGCCGCTCATGATGAAGAGCGGCACGGCGAGGAGCGCTTGGTTGTCGCCGAGGCGCACCATGTTCTCGACGAGCGGGTAGAAGTCCGCGGCCTCGTCGGCGCCGTCGAAGGTCATCATGACCGCTGCGATGGCGCCGATGAGCGCGAAGAGCGGCGAGCCGAGCACACCCGCGACGAGCAGGATGCCGACGGCCAGGCCCGCCTGACCGCCGAAGAGCGCCAGGCCCATGGCGAGGCCGAGCACGATGGCCGAGGCGAGCGGCGACTTCTGCTTGGCCTCGCTCACGGCGTCACCCCCGCCGTCTCGGTGCCGGCTTCCTCCTGCTGGGCGCGGAGCTCCTCGAGGACCTCGTCCGCCTCGCCCACGGCCTTGCCGTAGGAGCCGCCCTGGGCCGCGCTGACGGCGGCGGCGACGAAACGGAGCGTCGTGACGCCGAAGGTGACGGGGATGGCGAGGGCGCCGATCCACTGGGGGATGCCCGTCATCTCGTAGGTGCCGCCGAGGGCGCGGATACCGACCTCGGCCCCGAAGACGTAGCCGTAGCCGAGGTAGGCGACGAAGCCGCAGAAAGCCGCCGTGGCGAGGTGGCCGAGGGCGTCCGTGTACTGCGAGAAGCGCGGCGGGACGACCTTCTGGAGCGACTCGATGCGCAGGTGCTTGCCCTGGTAGGCGCAGACCGACGCGCCGAGGAAGCCCACCCAGAGGAGCATCACGAGCGAGAGCTCCTTCGACCAGCTGTAGCCCTCGGGGAACGAGCTGATGGCGAGCGCGGAGAAGGCCGCGAAGCCCGCGCCGCTCTGGAGCGCCGCCTTCTGCCGCTCCTCCGCGGGGCGGCCCGCGACGTAGGCGCCGGCGAGGACCAGCGCCAGGGCGACGTAGATCACCCAGGAGGGCACGACGCTGACCGTCTCGGGGCCGAACTCGCCCTCGATCTCCTGCTGCCAGGTCATGAGCCAGCCCGTCGCGTAGAGCGCCCCGGCGCTGGCCACGGCGTAGGCGAGGGCGCGGAGGTCGAAGCCCGAGCGCGCGGAGGACTTCTCCGCCGGGTCCCGATAGCCGGCCTTCGGGTCGGACTCGCGGCCGGGCTCCTCGGGCTCCTGGCGGCGGGCGCCCCAGAAGGCGAGCCAGAGCGCGGCGACGCCGAGCACCAGCGACACCCAGGGCGCGACGGAGGCGTCGATGAAGGCCTGGGTCTCCGCGTCGTCGACGCCGGCGAGGCCCGCGACGAGGTCGCCGACCTTGCTGTCCGGGGCGATGAGCCGCCGGTAGACGACGTCCATGAAGACCATGATCGCGATGGCCGAGAGGAAGGCCGCGATGACGGCCTGCTCCACCGCGAAGACGGCGTCGTCGATGCGCGTGAGCAACGAGGGCGCGGACGCACCGCGAGCATCCGGCGCCGCGTCGGCGCCGTCGGGTACCCCAGACATGGGCGCGATTAGACGGGCAAGCGCCCGTGCCGGCAAGGTGCCATTTCTTTTCTTGGCTCGCGGCGGGCGGAAGGGGGCCTAGCCCTTCACGTTTTCGGTCGCTGGAGGAGCCCGTCGAGCAGCCCGCGGAGCGCGCCCCGAAGCGCCTGGCGCCGGCGCCGCGACGCGAACACCGGGCCGTTTCCCGCGGCCCCGTCGATGAGCTGGAGGATCAGCCGGGCGGCGGTCTCGGCGTCGACGCCCGGTCCGACCGCTCCGGGTGGGGCGGCCCGGATGCGCCCCGCGAGGTCCGCGACGACGGCCTCCGAGGCCTCCTCGACGAGGCGCGCGACCTCCGGGTCCCGCTGCGCCTCGGCGGCGATCTCGAGCGCGAGCGCCGCGTAATCGGGGTCGCTCACCGCGTGCATGGCCTCGGCGCAGAGGCTCGCGAGCGCGGCGACGAAGTCCCGGCGTCGGTCGAGGCCCGCGAAGAGCGCGAGGGCATCGCTACGGTCGTCGGCGACGAGGTCCCGGATGATCTCCTGCTTCGAGGGGTAGTAACGGTAGAGCGTGCCCGGGCTCATCTCGGCGGCGGCGCAGATCGCGGCCATGCCCGTCTGGTGAAAGCCACGCTCGACGAAGAGGCGCGCGGCGACGGCCCGGATCTCCGCCCGGCGTGCCGCGTGCGCCGCCTCGTCGCGTTTCCTGGCCACGGAGGGAACAAACCACGGCGCCGGGCGTAGGGAAAGTGAGAGCGAACGATCGCTCGCATTATTCCGAGACGCCCCATGACCGCCTCCTCCCCCTCCGACGACGTGCTCCTTCTGCTGAGCCTCGTCTCCTTCCTGCTCCTCGTTCCGGCGCTCCCGCTCTTCGCGCACGAGCTCCGCGAGCTCTGGCGAACGCGCCGCCTGGACCGGCGTCGGCTGGCCGGCCTGGCCACGAGCGCCTTCTGTCTCGTGCCCGCGACGATGGTCGAGGCGGCCTTCGGCGACGACCTCGTCCGTGCCCTCCGGGGGCTCGCGGCGTGGGCGCCGGCGCCCCTTCCCGTCGACCTGGGGACCGCGCTCCTCTGCGTGCTCGTAGTGGACTTCGTCTACTACTGGGAGCACCGCCTCGGGCACCGCGTGCACCTGGCGTGGGCCGCCTATCACTCGGTGCATCATTCGGCGGACCATTACGACCAGAGCGTCGGTCTGAGGGTGAGCTTCGTGGACTTCTTCACAAGCGCGGTGGTCTACGCGCCGCTCGTGCTCCTCGGCTTCTCCCCGCTCCTCGTGCTCACCTCGCTCGGCGTGGTCCTCGCGTGGCAGCAATGGCTGCACACCGAGAGCGTCGGCAAGCTCCCGTGGCTCGATCCCTGGCTCAACACGCCGGCGAACCACCGCGTCCACCACGGCCGGAACGCGGCCTACCTCGACCGCAACTACGGCGGCGTGCTGATGGTCTGGGATCGGCTCTTCGGGACCTACGCCGCGGAGACCGAGCCCGTCGACTTCGGGCTCGTGGAGCCCCTGGCGAGCCGGCACCCCGTCGAGGTGCACGTGCACGGGCTCCGCAAGCTCGGCGCGGCGCTTCGCCAGGTGCGCGGCTGGCGCCCGCGCCTCGCGCTGCTCTTCGGTCCCCCGGAGCGAGCCCGGGAGCTCCTCACGGGGCCCGGGAGCGTCTCGGCCGCCTGCTAGCCTGTGCAGGTGGGCTCGATCCTCCACGTCGACATGGACGCCTTCTTCGCGTCCGTCGAGCAGCACGACGACCCCGCGCTCCGCGGCAAGCCCGTGCTCGTCGGCATGCGCTCGGTGCGTGGCGTGGTGGCGGCCGCCTCCTACGAGGCGCGGCCCTCGGGCGTGCGTTCGGCGATGCCGATGGTCGAGGCGCTCCGGCGGCTCCCCGACGCCATCGTCGTCCCGCCGCGCATGGATCGCTACGTCGAGGTCTCCGCGGCCATCTTCGCGATCTTTCGGCGCTTCACCCCGCTCGTCGAAGGCCTGAGCGTCGACGAGGCGTTCCTCGACGTGAGCGGGACCGAGCGCCTCTTCGGGGACGCCGTCGCCGTGGCCCGGCAGATCAAGGAGACCATCCGCGCGGAGACCGGGCTCACGGCGTCCGCCGGCGTCGCGCCCTCGAAGTTCGTCGCGAAGGTGGCCAGCGCCCTCGACAAGCCGGACGGTCTGGTGGTCGTCGCCCCCGAAGCCGTCCGCGAGTTCCTCGCGCCGCTCCCCATCGAGAAGATGTGGGGCGTCGGACCGAAGGCGGCCGCACGCCTCCGCGCACACGGCCTCGCGACCCTCGGCGATCTCGCCGCGCGCCCCGAGGCGGAGCTCGAGGCCCTGCTCGGGAGCTGGGGCGCCAGCGTCGGGCGCCTCGCCCGCGGGGACGACGAGCGGCCCGTCGTGCCCGATCGCGACGCGAAGAGCGTCGGCGCCGAGGAGACCTTCGAGCGCGACAGGCGATCCGTCGCCGAGCTCGAGCCCGCGCTCCTTCATCAGGCTGGCCGCGTCGCGGCGCGGCTGACCCGCGCTGGCCTCCGCGGCGGCACCGTCACCGTGAAGCTCAAATACGCCGGTCACGTGCTCAAGACGCGCCAGCGCAAGATGGACCCTCCGGTCAACGACACGGACTCGATCTACGAGGCGGCGCGGGGTCTTCTCGGGCGCTTCCCGGACCTCCGGCGCGGCGTGCGACTGAGCGGCGTGAGCGTCGGCGACCTGATGGAGGGCGAGCCGGGCCGGAGCCTCTTCGAGGACGGCACCCGGGACCGGCGCGAGCGCATCGAAGCGCTGACCGGCGAGCTCCGCGCCCGCTTCGGGAGCGCGAGCCTGCAGCGG
>JBCDGX010000224.1:0-8481 GCA_038750805.1 Myxococcota bacterium | reverse complement strand
TTTTCAGCGGGTTCAGACGGCGTACCAAGCCGCCGTTCGGATCGCTGCGGAGCTTCCCCCGACAGGCCTGGTGCAGGCGGGGTGAGCGCCACGCTGAGATGACATCGCGGGCTCCACGCCCGTCAGGACGACGACACGCCCCGCTTCGGTGGGGACGCGCAGGATGCGCGAGGAGGAGAACGGATGCTGACGCTCACGAGGCGACTGGGCGAGCGAATCGTCATCGGCGCCGAGGTGGAGATCGAGGTCGTGCAGATCTCGGGCGGCCGCGTGCGCCTGGGGATCCGCGCCCCGCGCTCGCTCCCCGTGTACCGCGGGGAGCTCGTCGACAAGGTCGGCGCGCAGAACCTCACGGCGCGCGCCGAGCCGCGGAGCGCCGAGCCCATCGAGCTCCCGGCGGACCTCCCGGTGCTGAGCTTCCCGGAGGGTCTCTTCGGCATGCCCACGCTGACGCGCTGGGTGCTCTACGAGCTCGCCGACGAGATCGAGGGCGCGCCGGCGGAGCAGGACGCGCAGGTGCGCGTGCTGGTGAGCGTCGACGACGGGAGCATCCGGCTCCTGGTCCTCGACCTCTGCGCCTACGCGCCGGGCTACCCGGCGAACGTGGCGTGCGCCGCGGCGGGCACCTCGCCCGCGGACGTGGCCGTGGCCGGCGTGGTCACGGCGCCCGCGGACGGCGCGATGCCGACGGTGAACATGGCCGCCCCGCTGGTGGTGGACCTGAACACGCGCGTCGGACGGCAGGTCATCCTCGCCGACGACGCGCTGAACATCGCGCATCCGTTGGCGGAGCGCATCGGCTTCGAGGAGGCGGCATGGTGATGGCGGAAGACCAGGACGTCGCGATCGGCTCGCAGGCGGCGATGGCGACGGTGTTGCGGATCCTGAAGGGCGCCGTGGCGGCGAACGCCTCGGACGTGCATCTCCGGGCGGACCAGCCGCCCATGGTGCGCATCCAGGGCGAGCTCCTGCCCCTCGAGCACCCTCCCCTCGAGGACGCGCTCCTCAAGGCGGCGGCGCAATCCCTCGGCGCCTTCGCGGACGTGCACCCGGACCGCTTCCGGAGCACCAAGCAGCTCGAGTTCAGCTGCCAGATCCCGGACGTGGGACGCTTCCGCGCGCACGCCTACCGGCAGCGGGGCTCGCGCGCCCTGGTGCTCCGGCACATCCCCGTGCCCGTGCCGCCCATGGCGGACCTCCGGCTGCCGCCCGTGATGAAGCAGATCGCGCAGGAGCGGCGCGGCCTCGTGCTCGTCACGGGCGCGACGGGCAACGGCAAGTCGACGACCATCGCGGCGCTCCTCGAGTTCATCAACGAGACGATGTGCAAGCACGTCGTCACCATCGAGAACCCGGTGGAGTTCGTCTTCCAGGACAACATGTCGAGCTTCTCCCAGCGGGAGGTCGGCGTGGACGTGGACTCGTTCCGGCAGGGCCTCGAGGGCGCGCTCCGGGAGGACCCCGACGTGATCTTCGTCGGGGAGATCCGGCGCCAGGACGAGTTCGACGTGGCGCTGAACGCGGCCGAGTCCGGGCACCTCGTCGTGTCGACGCTTCACGCGAACGACGTGATGAGCGCCATCAGCCGCATGCTCTACTTCTATCCAACGGATCAGCAGCAGGGCATCCGCGCACGCCTCGCCGACGCCATCGCGGCCGTCGTCTCGCAGAAACTCCTGCCGACGCGCGGTGGGCAGGAGCGCGTGCTCGTGACGGAGGTCCTCCGCCGGGCGCCGACGATCTCCGACCACATCCGCGACGCGGCACGCTTCGGCGGGTTGCCCAAGGCGCTCGAGTCGTCCTTCCACGAGATCGGCACGCATAGCTTCGACATGAAGCTGCTCGGCATGGTGCGCTCCGGCGTGCTCTCCCTCGAGACGGCCCAGGCCGCAGCGCGCTCGCCGAAGGACCTCGTGCGCGCCGTGAAGCTCAACCGCTGATCACTCGAGGCCGCAGCGTCCGCCGACGCAGCGGCTGACGCGCGCTCGAGCCGCGCCGGGCACCTCGCAGGGCGCCAGGCTGTCGCACGCGCCGTCGCTGGCCGCGTCGAAGGCGGCGCGGAAGCCCGGCGCCGCGTCCCGGGCGATGGCGACGGCGCCGCCGAGGCGCACCGGGGCGCCATCGCAGGAGAGGACGAGGTCCCGGGCAACGCACTCCTCGTCGCTCGTGCAAGCGGCGTGCTCCCGGGCCAGGCCCTGGGCCGTGTCCCGGAGCGCGCGGGCGACGTCGACGCAGGCGAGGTCCGCCGAGTAGCCGGTGGCCGGCGCCGGATCCGCCGACGACGCGGGCTCGCAGGCCCCGGCGACGACGGCCAGGACCGCGAGGGCGCCACGAAGGGCGGACACCATCCTCTCCACGGTTCTCTCTGTCCCCGCCGGCCAGAGAGCGTTTCCTTGTTTTCGCGTGGCGCCGGCCGGAGGCCGTAGCGCGCGGTGGCGCCGCCCGAGACGCCGCCGGTGAAGAGGGCACCCGCCGAGGGCGAAGACCTGCGCCTGCCGGCGCGACCGTTCCACATCGGGACACGGGTCCAATTCGGGACGGGAAGTGTTCCGCCCGGGACCGGTGTCCCGGCACATGTACCGACGGACGTGCGGGCATGGAGGTTGCTCCAGCGCATTGCCGGAACGCCATGTACGGACTCGTCAACAAAGCCATTCAAGACTTCGTCACCCGCGAGCACGGCCCGGAGGCTTGGGAGCGGATCCGGGTCGCCGCCGAGGTCGACGTCCTGGAGTTCGTCTGCATGAGCCCCTATCCGGACGACCTGACCTACCGGCTCGTCGCCGCCGCGGCCGACGAGCTCGCCCAGCCCGCCGAGACCGTGCTGGAAGGGTTCGGCGAGTACTGGATTCGCTTCTCGGCCGAGGAGGGCTACGGCGAGCTCATGCACATGTGGGGCTCGTCCCTCGAAGAGTTCCTCGGGCACATGAACGACCTCCACGCGCGCATCTCGATGGTCTTCCCGGAGCTGCGCCCGCCCCGGATCCGCTGCGAAGCGCTCTCCGACGACATGCTGGCCTTGCACTACGAGTCCGACCGCCCCGGGCTCGCGCCCTTCGTCACGGGCCTGCTCCGGGGCCTCGGCAAGCGCTTCGGCCGCGCGCTCCAGGTACACCATGACGCCGCACGGACCGCCGAGGCCGGGCACGACGTCTTCCTGCTTCACGGGGTGTAGCGTGCTGAACCGTGATCACGTCGCCGAGCTCTTCCCCTTCTTCTTCCGCCTGGACGACGCGGGCCGCCTTCGGGACCTCGGCGCGTCCTTGCGGAAGGTCGTCCCGGACGCCGAGGAGGGCAGCCAGGCCGAAGCCCTCTTCCTCGTGAAGCGCTCGGCCCTGCGCCTCGACCCCGCCGCGCTGCGCGAGCACCTCGACCAGCTCGTGCTGCTGGAGTCGCGCGAGAGCGGGGTGATGCTCCGCGGCCGCTTCCTCGAGGTGGAAGGCCGCCTGGCCTTCTTCGGCTCGCCCTGGTTCCGGGAGCTCGCCGAGCTCGAGGGCCGGGGCCTCGCCTTCTCCGACTTCGCCCTGCACGACCCGATGCCCGACACGCTCGTGCTCCTCCAGGCCGTCGCCGCGTCGCTCCGGGACACGGCGCGCCTCGCCGAGCGCCTTCGCGGGCTGCGCGACGAGGCGGAGCGCGCGAACCAGGCGAAGACCGACTTCCTCGCGGTCATGAGCCACGAGATCCGCACTCCGCTGAACGTGGTCCTGGGCATGACCGAGCTGCTCGCGGACACGCCCCTGGACGACGACCAGCGCCGCTACGTGGACGCCGTCGAGGGCAACTCGGAGATGCTGCTCAGGCTCATCTCGAACGTGCTCGACGTGTCCAAGCTCGAGGGATCTCAGCTGGACCTCGAGCGGGCTCCCTTCGACCCCCGCCGCCTCGTGGACGACGTGGTGGCCGGCTTCGGGCCACGGGCCCGCGCGAAGGGGCTCGCGCTCCGCTTCGAGGCGGACGAAGCGCTTCCCACCCGGGTGCTCGGGGACGCGGCGCGCACCCGGCAGGTCCTCCTCAACCTGCTCGGCAACGCCCTCAAGTTCACCCACGCCGGCGCGGTGGCGGTCCGCCTGAGCAGCACGCCCGTGGACGACGAGCACGTGCAGCTGCGCCTCGAGGTCGAGGACACGGGCATCGGGATCGCCGAGGAGAAGCTCGGCGCGATCTTCGATCGCTTCGTGCAGGCGAGCAGCTCGACGACGCGACGCTTCGGCGGGTCCGGGCTCGGGCTGCACATCGCGCGCTCGCTCGTGGAGCTCATGGGCGGCGAGCTCGGCGTGCGGAGTCGCGTCGGCGAGGGGACCTGCTTCACCCTCGACCTACGCCTCGAGCACGGGGACCCGACCCGCGACTCGCGCACCGTCGTGCGCCCTCCCGGCGACGTGCCCCTCGCCGCCCCCCTCGAGGTGCTCGTCGTGGAGGACACGCCGGACAACCGGACGCTCATGGGCCGCTTCCTCGCGCGCGAGGGTTGCGGGGTAACGCTCGCCTGCCACGGCGCCGAGGCTCTCGAGCGCCTCGAGGAGCTGACGCCCGACCTCATCCTCATGGACGTGGAGATGCCCGTCATGGACGGGCTCGCGTGCGCGGCGGCGATTCGCGAGCGCGAGGCGCGGGAGGGGCGTCCGCGCGTGCCCATCGTGGCGCTGACGGCGCACGCGCTCCGCGGATTCCGCGAGCGATGCCTCGAGGCGGGCATGGACGCGTTCCTGACCAAGCCCCTCCAGCGCGCTCAGCTCCGCGCCACGCTGCATCGCTGGGGTCCAAAGGCATCCCGCCTCTCCGCCCCGGCGCGGTGTAGCGTGGGTCGAGGGTGAGCGAGATGGGCGACGCGCCGAAGACCGCGGACGGCTAAGCCTCCTCGGGGCTCGGCTCGGGTGGCTCCGGAGCGGTGCGTTCGGCGGCCCCGTCGTCGCCGGCCGGCTCGTCGTCCGTGGGCGCCGGACCGGTCGGGCGCTCGGGCTCGGGCTGCGGCTGCGCCTCGGGCTGCTGCGCCAGAACCTCTTCGGGCGGAAGCTCGCCCGGGGGATGCGCGCGGCTTCCGTCGCCGGCGAGGAGGTCGTCGAGGTGATCCGGGTTCATGCCCGTGAGCTCGAAGTAGACCTCCCGATAGCGATCCTGCGTCCGCCGGATCAGCCTCCCGCGCTCGCGTTCGGAGGCGCCCGAGGCCACGAGGCCGCGCATCTCCTCCTTGAACCCCTGGTTGAGCTCGTCGAGGAACTGCTCGGCGCGGATCCGCGTGTCGGCGTCGATGGGGGCGCCCACGACCTCCTCCACCTCGGGCCAGCGCTGCGTCTGCTGAGCCATCAGCCCGAGAAAGGTCAGCTCCTCGACCTCGTCCATGGTGAGGCCCTCCGCCTCGGCCTGCTGTTCGGCGAGCTGGCGGTTGTGGCGCATGAACGCCGAGACCATGGCGCGAAAGGCCGCTTCGCCCGGCCGGGGATCTCCCTCGGCCCGGGCGGCGGCATAGGCCTCGCGGCGCACCACGCTCATGTCCAGGGGTGCCGTGGGGTGGGGGAGGCTCGAGGGCTCGTCCCGCCCCATCACCGGCGCCTCGGCCGGACGCTGCGGCGGCGGACCCTCGATCGCTTCGGCGACCACCTCGTCGATCGCGCGCGGCGACGGCTTCGCGTCCGTCGTCGCCCGGGAGCCGAAGAGGCCGAGGAGGAGCGCCGCGAGGAGCACGGCGCCCACCACGGCGAACCAGGCGCGAGCGCTCATCGGCTCACCAGCAGGGGCTGATCACGCTGACCCGCTTGCCCTGGCAGCGGGAGAACTCCTTGATCCAGCAGTCGCTGTTGCAGTCGAAGAGGATGTTGTAGTTGCAGGTGTTGCTGCGCGCCGCGTAGTTCGGCGTCCCGTAGCGCTGGTTGGCGCGCTGACCGCAGGCGTCGAGCTGCGACTTCCCGGATGCGAAGTTCCAGGCGAACCAGCGGCCGCCGGGCACGGAGTTGGCCGTACGACCGGAGTAGCAATAGCGCTTGGTGGTGAAGCCGTCGTAGTCCTGGCTCGACTGGATCGTCGACCAGTTCGTCAGGCAGCCGACGCGGTGATACGCGAGGCCGAGGAAGAGGTTGTCCCGGTAGTACTCGACGTATTGCTGCTGCGCGCTGGCCGTCGCGGGCGCGCTGGCCACCACCGTGGGCACGGTCAACGCCGCTGCGACCAAGACCCCGAGGAGCCGCGTCCTCACGCCCATGAGCTGCTTGCTCGTTCTCATCCTCGCACCCCTTTCCACCCCGGCGCCCCGCGCCATATCGCATGCACCCAGCGCGAGGGTCGGAAGGCGCGAACGGCGAGTCAATAGGTGATCGGAGCTTCCTGCCTCAGGCCGCGCTGCGCGCGTCCTCGCAGGCACCGGAGCGCTCGAGGCGCGCCTCGCCCGTCCCGGGCCCGAGGTCGAGCGCGTCGGCGCCGAGGGGCGCGAGGCGGCTCTCGGTGAACGCGAGAAGGGCGTCGACGGTCGGGAGCCGAAGGGCCTCCTTCCGGAACGCGCCGCCGTCGTCGAGCGCGCGCCCGAGGTAGCGGAGGTGCTCCTTCAGCTTGCCGAGGGCGGGCTCGCGACCACGCTTCCGGCGCTTCGGCCGCGCCCCCGCCGCGAAGGCCGCGCGAAGCTCCAGGAGGTGCGCGACCAGGTCTTCGCCGCACGGGCGCACGGGCTCGGCCTGCGCCTCGAGGGCCGCCACCTGCTGGAAGATCCAGGGATTGCGGAGCGCCGGGCGCCCGATCATGACCGCCGCGCAACCGGTCTCGCGGCGCATGCGGAGCGCATCGGCCGCGTACCAGACGTCCCCGTTGCCGATGACCGGGATGCTCAGGTGCCGGGCGAGCGCGCGCACGATGCGCCAGTCGGCGACGCCCTCGTAGAAGTCGACGCGGCGGCGCGGATGCACGGCGATGTAGTCGACGCCCGCCGCCTCGAGCACCTCGCCGATGCGGAGGCTCCGGTCCGCATCGCCCCAGCCCGCGCGGATCTTCGCGCTCAGCGGGCCCGACGTCGCCTCCCGCATGGAGCCGAGCACGTCGCGGAGCAGATCGAGGTCCTTGAGCATCGCCGCGCCGACGCCCTTCCGGACCACGCGCGGCATGGGGCAGCCGAGGTTCACGTCGACGGCGTCGGCGCCGGCCTCGGCGACGTGCGTGGCCGCCTCCGCCATCTTGGGCGCCTCGTTCCCCATGACCTGCACGCTCAGGGGCACGCCGGGCACCTTCACCACGGCGCGGCGCAGGACCTCCGGCGAGAGCGGCGCGCGCGAGACGCGCACGAACTCCGTGCAGAGCATGCCGAGCCCACCCTTGCCCGCGACCAGCGCGCGAAAGGCCGGATCCGTCACGCCCTCCATGGGCGCGAGGAGCGTCGGATGGTCGAGCACGAGGCCCGGAGCGAGCGCCGTGCGCATGGCGGGGAGCTAGCATCGCGGAGCCATGGCCGCGAGGTGGAGCGGGACGCGGCGCCTAGGAAGTAGAATGAGTGACGCTCAATAGCGCTTGACCCGATCCCTCGCCGTGGCCAGGGTGGAACACGGTGAGCCACGAGCCGAACACGCCCAAGAAGGCACCCAAGAAGCGCACACGCGGGCGAAGGCGCCGTCCCGACGAGACGAAGGCCAAGATCCTCGGAGCGACGCACTCGCTCCTCGAGGAGGGTGGCGCGGCGTCGGTGACGACGGCGGCCATTGCCAAGGCTGCGGGCGTCTCGGAAGGCATCATCTTCCACCACTTCGGGAGCAAGCGAGGCCTCCTCGAAGCGGTCGCCACGGATATCGGCCGGGGCGTCGCCATGGCGATGTTCCAGGGCATGATGCCCGGCCAACGCCCCGACGTTCATCGGATGATCCGGGCGGTCTTCGAGTTCGCGCGGGAGCGCGGACACAAGAACGATCTCATGATGTTGAGCCGCGACATGGACGACGCCAGCGCGGCCCTGAAGGCCCAGCGCGGCATCATCGTCGGCTCGCTCACGCAGGCCTTCCTCCAGTGGAAGGCCCTCGGCTACATCGAGACGGACGCGCCGGAGATCGCGGCCCCTCTGCTCTTCGGGCTCGTCGAGTCCGGGCTCCAGGACTGCTTCCTGAACGGCAACGAGCACCGCATGGACGAGTACATCGCGGAGGCCGTGGCCTGCATCGAAGGGGCCCTCGGCTACACCGGCCCCGACGACGACGACGCCTGAGCGCAGTCTCGAGCGTCCCGTAAACAACTGGAATTGCTCGTCGATGGGCATCCATGAGCGCGGCTCGACATTTTATTGAGTGACGCTCGTTAATGATTGAGGAAAGCTCACGACAATGGTGAGCGACACTCGAACGCGGCCGGGCCGCGGGAGCTTCCTCGATGACGAGCACACGAACCCTGGGCCGCGGCGGGCGGCACGCGACGCTTCCCTTCTTCGCTCTTCTCGCCGCCTGCGGCGGTCCCGCGGCGGCCGAGGGCCCCGACGAGGCGCAGCAGCCGCCGCGCGTCGAGGTCGCCCTCGTCCGC
>JBCDGX010000223.1:0-8535 GCA_038750805.1 Myxococcota bacterium | reverse complement strand
GTGCATTGCGCGGCGCTGGTCGACGATCGCGGCCGCCTCGAGGACTTCGAGCGCGTGAACGTGGACGGGAGCCGGGAGCTCGCGCTCGCCTGCGCGCGGCGCGGCGTCGAGCGCTTCGTGCACCTCTCGTCCATCGCGGCCCTCGGCTACGACCCGGGGGAGGGCGCCGACGAGCGGACGCCCCTCGACCTCCGAAACCCGACCCCCTACTTCCAGACGAAGGCCCGCTCCGAGCGCGCCGTGCGCGACGTCGCCGCCCGCACGGGCCTCCCCGTCGCGGTGATCCGCC
This sequence comes from Myxococcota bacterium, assembly GCA_038750805.1. Taxonomy (GTDB): domain Bacteria; phylum Myxococcota_A; class Polyangia; order Polyangiales; family Houyiibacteriaceae; genus CALCTH01. The sequence goes on along the minus strand of JBCDGX010000223.1, from coordinate 8,246 downwards.
CGGGCGACGTCTACGGGCCGGGGAGCGTGCCCTGGGTCGAGCGGCCCCTCGCGCTCATGCGCCAGCGCCAGCCCGTGCTCATCGACGGCGGACGCGGCCTGATGGCGCATTGCCACGTCACGAACCTCGCCCTGGCCATCGAGCGCGCCCTCGAGCGCCCCGAGGCCGTCGGGGAGGTGATGATCGTGCACGACGGTCCCCACACGACCTACGCGGACTACCTCGGCCGCCTCGCCGAGGTGGCCGGCGCGCCGGCGCCCCGCGCCATCTCGAAGCGCCTCGCCATGACCCTCGCCGGGGCCGCCGAGGCCGCCGCGCGCGTCGGCGTCACGCCGCCGCTGACCCGCGGCGCCGTCGCCTACGTCACGCGCCGCTCGACCTACCGCACGGACCGGGCGCGCGAGGTGCTGGACTGGTCGCCCCGCGTCGGGCTCGACGTGGGCATGCAGCAGCTCCGGAAGGCGCTGCGCGAGACGTCCTAGGAGAACGCCGTGAAGGTCATCGATTGCCACGCCCACTTCGAGCCTCGGCTCCTCGATGCGGCGGCCGCCGTTCGGAAGATGGACGAGGTCGGCGTCGACCAGGTCGTCCTGATCCCGAGCATGAACGGCATCTTCGAGTCGTCGCCGGAGGCGCTCCTCACGGTGATGCGCGAGGCGATGCGCCGGCCCCTGACCCGGCCCCTCGCGGAGGCCGTGCACCGCGCGACGCTCACCCGAGGCGGCGACGTGCGCGTCGGCCGGCAGGTCGTGCCCATCTATCCGATGCCCGACAACGGGGCCGTGGCGGCGGTGCTCCGCGCGCACCCCGGGCGCTTCCTCGGCTGGATCTTCCTCAACCCGAAGGCGGACCCCGCGCCCCTCGAGACCCTCGAGCGCTGGCGCGCGGTGCCGGGCTTCGTCGGCGTGAAGCTCCATCCCCACTGGCACGATTACCAGACCGAGCTCCTCGACCCGATCTTCGCCCGCTGCCAGGAGCTCCGGCTCCCGGTCCTCATCCACTTCGGCTTCGGCAAGCGTGGGGACTTCCGGACCCTCGCCGAGCGCTTCCCGCGCGTAACGATGATCAGCGCGCATGCGGGCTTCCCCTTCTTCGACGACCTCTGGGCCCTGAAGGACGCCTACCCGAACCTCCACGTGGACCTCTCGAGCCCCTACCTCGACGAGGCCCTCGTCCGGGATTGCGTCGCCGCCATGGGCCCCGAGCGCTGCCTCTACGGGACCGACGCGCCCTACGGCTTCGAGGACGCGAGCGAGACCTACGACTACGGCGAGATCAAGGGCTGGGTCGAGCGCCTCCCCGTGAGCACGGGCGAGCGTGAGCGCATCTTCGGCCACAACTTCGCCGCCATCCTGGACCGCGCGCGCTAAACGACGACGGCGCGGGCCCCGGAGGACCCGCGCCGCGTCAGGCGTCGCGCCGCCTGCTCAGCGAAGGTGCAAGAGGAAGGGGTAGCTCACCCGCACGACGCCGCCGTCCTCCGGCTGCGGGAAGGTCCAGCGCCGGACCGCCGTCGCGATGCAGCGCTCGACGCGCCCATCGCCGAGGTCCGAGCTCTGCACGCCGGCCTGCATCACCGTGCCCGTCGGGCCGATCAGGAAGCGGGTGACGACGCGGCCCTCGAGGTCCGGCCGACCCTGAAGCCCCTGCTCGTAGCAGAACTTCACCTCGTTCCGGTGCCGGTTGATGGTCCGCCGGATCGCCTCGCGGGAGAGCGAGCCCTGGAGGCTCTCGACGCGGCCGCCGAGGCGCGGAACGCGCACGCGGCGTCGCTCGCTCGTGAGCGCGGCCGTCCGGCCGTAGTCGCCGCGGCCGCCGCGGCAGTCCGCGCCGGGGGCGCAATCGCCGATGGTCCCGAGGCCCCGGTCGCCAAGCCCGACGGTGCCCTCGCCATCGCCGCCGCCCCCGCGCCCCGTGCCGTTCGGGCCGAGGCCCCCGCTGCCGTCCGCCGTGCCCAGCCGGTCGCCGAGGAGATGCCCGAGCGCATCCATGGGGTCGCTCCCGATGGCGGTCTCCGCCCCGAAGGGGGAGCTGATCATCGAGCCGCCGCCGAGCGCCGTCGGAAGCACGCCGAGGATGCCCGCCGTGCGGGTCTGGTCGCGCTGCTGGTCCCGGCTGAGCTGGCGCTCCTCGCGGGGGGCGTCGCCGCGCACGCCGGCTCGTCGGTCCCGCCGCGGCGCGGCCTCGTCGCCCATGCGCCCGGCGTCGCCGGCATGCGCCTGGCCGGGCTCGCCGCCACCGGTGGACGGAGGGACGGGCTCGGGCGGGGGGAGCTCCTGCACCACCGTCGCGAACTCGATGAGGCGCCGGCGCTGGTCGATGTGGTCGAGGCTGATCGCCGCGCTGGCGGGCGGCGTGAGGGCGAAGAGCGTGAGGCAGACTGCCGCGAGCGCCATGGTGCCGCCCACGTAGGCGAAGGGCGCCCGGTCCATGCGCGCGGGCCCCGTCGGGACCTTGCCCTCGCGCACGGTCCGGACGCGCACGACGAAGCTGCCGAGCGCGAACATCAGCGGCGCGCCGGCCGCGTCGCTGCCGAGGCGCGTGGCTCCCGCCGGGACGCGCACGGTGCCCTCCTCGTCGATGAGCACGACGCGGTCCGCGCCGAGCACGCTCGCCGGGGCCACGAAGTCGACGTCCTTTCCGCTCCCGAGCACGAAGGCCGTGCCGGGCGCGAGGTGCGCCGCGTGGAGCACGTCCTCGAGCGCCTTCGGCTTCGGCGCCTTGGTGCCGAAGGGCACGGGCAGGCGCGGCGCCGGCCCTTCGGCCTCGCCCGGGCCCTCCCACCATCCGATGACCACCTCGATGGCCGTCCCGGGCCCCTCGAGTCCGTCCTCCCGCGCCCCGAGGGCCCTCGCCGTCCCGTTCGTCCGCTCCATCGCCTGCCGCTCCATGCTCGTCGCTCCCTCGTGCGCCGGGCGCACGTCTCCCGTGGCGCGCTTCTCGCGCGCTGCCCTGGCGCCGGATGGCCCGCCCTCTCGGGCCTCCCGTCACGCCGTCGAATGCTCCGACAGCGCGCTCCCCTCGAGGTTCCGAAAAAGTGCGGCGAGACCGGTGGGGCTAACGCCATGCGCCCGGCCTCGTACACCCGGGCATGACCGCCGCCGCCCTTCCTCTGGCCTCGCCCCCGTCGCTCTTCCCCTGCGGGCGGCGCAAGGCGCTTCGCGAAGCTCGGGCCGCCCGTGTAGGGTCCGCGACGGTGGCGGCGGAGCAGACCGACGAGGATCTGATGCGGGCGTACGTGGCGGGAGACCACGCGGCTTTCCAGCAGCTCTTCGACCGCTACGCGCCCATCGTCTTCGGCATGACCCGGCGTCACCTCCGCAACGAGGAGCTGGCCCAAGAGATCACGCAGCAGACCTTCTTCCGTCTCCATTCGGCCCGGAACGACTTCCGCCTCGACTCGAAGCTTCGCCCCTGGCTCCTCACCATCGCCATGAACCTCGTCCGCGAGCATTGGCGGCGCGGGAAGCGGCGGAAGATGGTCGAGCTCGACCCGGAGACGAAGGCGGCGCCGCAGGCCGAGCGCTCGCGCATGGAGCTCGACGAGCGGAGCCAGCTCCTCCACGCCGCCCTCCAGCAGCTCCCCGAGAGCCAGCGCGAGGTCGTCGAGCTGCACTGGTTCCAGGAGCGTCCCTACAAGGAGGTCGCGGAGATCGTCGGCAGCAGCGAAGGCGCCGTCCGCGTCCGTGCCCACCGCGCCTACGGCAAGCTCAAGAAGCTCCTCAAGGCCGAGGTCGCCGACTGATGGCCGAGCCGAGCCGCGTTTCCGAGGACCCGGAGATTCCGGACGAGCTCGAGGAACTCCTCGGCCCCCGGGGCACGTCGGCGCGGACGGCCGTGCGCGGTTCGGGCGAGCGCCCGACGGCCCGGGCCCTCGCCGCCGCCGGTCTCTCGACGGAGGGGCGAGAGGACCCGGAGCCCGAGCTCGCCCAAGGCCAGCCGGACTTCTCGGCGCTCTTCGCCGACCTCAGGGCGCAGGTCGAAGAGGCCGAGGCCCGGCCGAGCTTCCGGCTCAAGACGCAGCCCACTTCTGTGCGCCGGCTCATCAGCGGGTCGGTCTTCGTCGGCCTGCTCCTCGCGAGCGTCGCCTACCTCCCGCGCGAGGACCTCGCCGCCTATCCGCTGCCGCTGCTCCTCACCTACCTCGGCAGCCTCGGGACCCTCTTCGTGCTCACGCTCTTCGCGGCGCTCAAGCCCATCCACGAGCCGGCGCTCTCGGCCGCGAAGGTGCACGGGCTCACGGCCCTGGCCTTCGCGGCGACCTGCGTGCTCGCGGTGCTTCCGCCCTTCGCCCATCAGGGCTTTGAGCCCGTGGTCCCGGACGCGCTCTTCCACGCCGTGCCCTGCATGATCTTCGGATTCGTCGTGGCGCTCCCGGTCTACGCGATCGTGCGCCTCGTCGACCGGGGCAATCCCCTCGGACGCATCCTCGCCGCGGCGGCCGCCGGCCTCGCGGCGAACATGATCCTCGAGGTGCACTGCCCCATCGCCGGCGCCGCGCACCGCGGGCTCGGGCACGCGGCGATCCTCGGCGTGCTCGTCCTCGGCGTCGTCATCGTCGAGCGCATCGCGTCCCGCGATCGTGTCCTGAGTCTGCGATAGCGACTCGAACTCGCCGGTCCTCCAACCGCTCCGCGGCGTCCTCCTCCTTGAAATACCCCCGGCACTCCTGCGTCGTCGCTCCGTGCGGCGCGGCCCCCAGCCTCGCCGACTTCTTCGCGCCACCGCGGACTCAGGACACCAGCGCCTGAACGCTGCGCGCCGCTCGCCCGGAGGCTAAGACCGCGGGCGTGGCCCTCGACCCCGACGTCTTCGCGCACCTCCTCGCCACCGTGCGGCGCTTCGTGCGCGAGCGCCTCGTCCCCCTCGAGGAGCGGGTCGATCGTGAGGACACGGTCCCGGAGGCGGTCGTCGACGAGATGCGCGCGCTCGGCCTCTTCGGCCTCTCCATCCCCGAGCGCTACGGGGGCCTCGGCCTCGGCCTCGCGGAGGAGGCGCGCGTGGTCTTCGAGCTCGGCTGGACGGCGCCGGCCTTCCGAAGCGTCGTCGGGACGAACGTGGGCATCGGCTCCCAGGGCATCCTCCTCGACGGCACCGAGGCGCAGAAGGAGGCCTACCTGCCCCGCATGGCGACGGGGGAGCTCGTCGGCTCCTTCGCCCTGACCGAGCCGGACGTCGGCAGCGACGCGGCGAGCGTGCAGACGCGGGCCGTTTGGGACGGCGAGGCCTACCGCATCCACGGGACCAAGCGCTGGATCACCAACGCCCCGCGCGCGGGCGTCTTCACGCTCATGGCCCGGACGGGGACCACCGAAGAGCGCGGCCGGGGCGTCACGGCCTTCCTCGTCGATGCGGCGTTGCCCGGCATCGAGCTCGGGCCGCCCTACGCGAAGATGGGCCAGCGAGGCACCCACGTCTGCGACGTGCACCTCGACGACGTGCGCGTCCAGGCGGAGGCGATCATCGGTGGCGAGCCCGGCCGGGGCTTCAAGACGGCCATGAAGGTCCTCGACAAGGGCCGCATCCACATCGCCGCGCTCTGTGTCGGCGTGGCCGAGCGCGTGCTCCACGAGATGGTCCGCTTCGGCACGGAGCGCGTGCAGTTCGGCAAGCCCATCGCCGAGCACCAGCTCGTGCAGGCGATGATCGCCGACAGTCGGGCCGAGGCCTACGCCGCGCGCGCCATGGTCCTCGATGCCGCGCGCCGCTACGACGCCGGCGAGAAGGTCACGACCGAGGCCGCGTGCTGCAAGCTCTTCGCGAGCGAGATGGTGGGCCGCGTCGCGGACCGGGGAGTGCAGGTCCACGGCGGCGCCGGCTACATCGCCGACCACGCCGTCGAGCGCCTCTACCGCGACGTCCGGCTCATCCGCCTCTACGAGGGCACCTCGCAGATCCAGCAGCTGATCATCGCGCGGAACGTCGTGCGCGATCTCCGCGACTGAGCGTCGCGAGGGGCTTTCGAGACAGAGGGTCGTTGACGCGTCCCGGCGTTCGTGGGCACGAAGGGGCGTGACCGATCCGACCTTCGTGACCCCGGAGCGGCGCGGCGCGCGCGTCGTGCTCTGGCTCCAGAACCCGCCCGTCAACGCGCTCGGCCATGGCCTCCGGGAGGCGCTCCTCCGGGAGCTCGTGGCGGCCGACGAGGACCCGGAGGTGACGGGCATCGTGCTCGCCGGGCGCGGCAAGACCTTCATCGCCGGCGCCGACATCCGCGAGTTCGGCCAGCCGCCCCGCGATCCCTGGCTCCCGGACATCCTCCGGCGCATGGAGGCTGCGGAGACGCCGGTGGTCGCGGCCATTCATGGCGTGGCGCTCGGCGGTGGGCTCGAGACGGCCCTCGGCTGCCATTACCGCGTCGCCGGGGCGCGGGCGCGCCTCGGACTGCCGGAGGTGAGCCTCGGCCTCCTCCCGGGCGCCGGCGGCACGCAACGACTCCCGCGGGTCGTCGGCATGGAGGCCGCGCTCCGCATGATGACGAGTGGCAAGCCGGCCGGTCCGGCGGAGGCCCGCGAGCTCGGCCTCGTCGACGCCCTCGCCGACGGCATGGACGCCGAGGCCGTCGTCGCTACCGCGCTCCGCTTCCTCGATACCAAGGAGGGCGAGGCGCTGCCGCGGGCCAGCAGGCTTCCGGTGCCCGACGCGGACGGGGCCGCCATCGTGGAGGCCTGGCGCGCGAAGGTCGCGAAGAGGCACGCCGGCGAGGACGCGCCGGCGGCCATCGTCGAGGCCGCCGCGGCGACCCTCGGCGACGATTACGACGCGGGCGAGGCGAAGGAGCGCGAGCTCTTCGCCGGGCTGATGAAGGGCGGCCAGTCGAAGGCGCTGCGGCACCTCTTCTTCGCCGAGCGCCTCTCGGCCAAGGTGCCCGGGCTCTCCGCCACGCCCCGCGCGCTCGGCCGCATCGGCATCGTCGGCGGTGGCACCATGGGGAGCGGCATCGCCATCGCAGCGCTGAACGCGGGCTTCCCCGTGACGCTCCTCGAGCAGGACCAGGGCGCCCTCGACGCGGGCGTCGAGCGCGTCCGCAAGGGCCTCGAGGCCGGCGTGAAGCGCGGGAAGCTCACCGCCGCCGACGCCACCCTGCGCCTCGCCAAGCTGCGCTCGTCGGTCGACGCCGAGGCGCTCGCCGACGCGGATCTCGTCGTCGAGGCGGTCTTCGAGGACATGGACGTGAAGAAGCGCGTCTTCACGACCCTCGAGCGCGTCGCGAAGACCGGCGCCGTCCTCGCGTCCAACACCTCCTACCTCGACGTGGACGCGCTCGCGGCGAGCACCGGGCGGCCGACGGACATCGTAGGGCTCCACTTCTTCAGCCCGGCCCACGTGATGCGCCTCCTCGAGATCGTGCGCGGCGCGCAGACCGACGACGCGGTGCTCGCGACGGCCCTCGCCTTCGCCAAGAAGCTCGGCAAGGTGCCCGTCGTCGCCGGCGTCTGCCCCGGCTTCATCGGCAACCGGCTCTACCGCGTCTACCAACGCGAGGCCGGGCTCGCGCTCTTCGCGGGCGCGACGGCGAGCCAGGTAGACGCGGCCCTCGAGGGCTTCGGCATGCGCATGGGCCCCATGGCCGTGAACGACCTCGCGGGCATCGACATCGGCTACATGGCCCGGAAGGCCGCGGCGCCGGGCGAGGTCGATCCCAACGCCTTCCGGGTCCACGACCTCCTCGTCGAGGGGGGCGACAAGGGCCGGAAGACCGGCGCGGGCTTCTACGTCTACGAGGACGGGAAGAAGCAGGGCGAGAACCCGAAGCTCCCGGCGCTCCTCGAGCAGGCGGCGGCGGCCGCGGGCGTGACCCCGCGCGAGCTCTCCGCCGAGGAGATCGTCGAGCGCTGCCTCTACGGCCTCGCGAACGAAGGGGCGCGCGCCCTGGCCGAGGGCATCGCGCAGCGCGCGAGCGACATCGACGTCGTCTACGTCAACGGCTACGGCTTCCCGCGCCATCGGGGCGGCCCGATGCATCACGCCGAGGCCGTCGGCCTCGCCGCGGTGCTCGAGCGCGTGAAGGCCTTCGGCTGGGAACCGGCGCCGCTTCTCGAAGAGCGCGCGGCCGCCGGCACCTGGGTCTGAGGCGCATGGCGCCCGGCGCTGGCAGCGAGCGCCAGGTCGCGCGCCTCGTCTTCGCCCTTGGCCTCGTGCTCGGGGCGCTGAGCGCGGCGCCCAGCCGGGGCCAGGGGCCCGCTCGAGTCGCCGCGCCGCGGTCCGCGCGCACCCTCGGCAACGGGCTCCGCGTCGCCCTGGAC
>JBCDGX010000222.1:0-8550 GCA_038750805.1 Myxococcota bacterium | reverse complement strand
GTCGGCGTCGAGGCCCGCCTCGAGGCCGGCGATTGGGCGCTCGCGGCGGACGTCGGGCCCTCGCTGCTCTGGGCGCGCATTCGCGTCGACGACACGCCGGGACCCGAGCAGCCGGAGTACCCGCTCCTCGGCGCGCGCGCCGTCTTCGGCGGGGTCTCCATGGGCCTCCGCGCCGAGCGGGGGATCGCTCCCCGGCTCCGCCTGGTGATGGGCATCCGGGCGCGGCACGCGCTCCCCGGGGGCGTCACGCTCCAGCGCGCCCCGCACCCCATGGACCCGGATCCGGTGTTCTTCCGCTTCGGAACGCAGCTCGGCCTCGACGTCGGTCTCCGCTTCCGCTGAGCGCCCGCGAAGGGTGCGCTGGGCCCTCTCACGAGCCGCTTCCGGGAATGAAGCGCCGGGCCGCGCGTTGGTGGGCGCGGGCCGGGCGTGCTAGCTCCGCCGCGCGGGTGGGCCGCGACCGGCGGCGTGCACGCCTGGCGACACGCCCCCCTCTGGAGAAGGAGCCCATGAGCATCGACGTCCGCGCGATCAACGACATGGTCCAGCGCGAGAGCGCCTTCCTCGAGCCGCTGCTGCTCGAGACCCGCAAGGTCGTCGTCGGCCAGGACGCGATGGTGGAGCGCATCCTCATCGGTCTGCTGACCGGGGGGCACGTGCTCCTCGAGGGCGTCCCTGGCCTGGCGAAGACGCTGACGGTCAAGACGATCTGCCAGACCCTCTCGGCCAACTTCTCGCGCATCCAGTTCACGCCCGATCTGCTCCCGGCGGACGTCGTCGGCACGGTCATCTACAACCAGCAGCGCGGGGAGTTCACGGCGAAGCGCGGTCCGATCTTCGCGAACCTCGTGCTCGCCGACGAGATCAACCGCGCGCCGGCGAAGGTGCAGTCGGCGCTCCTCGAGGCCATGCAGGAGCTGCAGGTCACGATCGGCGACACGACGCATCGCCTCGAGCGCCCCTTCCTCGTGCTCGCGACGCAGAACCCCCTCGACCAGGAGGGCACCTACCCGCTGGCCGAGGCCCAGGTCGACCGCTTCATGCTCCACGTGAAGGTCGGCTACCCGTCCATGGAAGAAGAGCGCCGCGTCATGGAGCGCGTCGCGGACGAGGTCCTCCTCGGCAAGCGCGAGGACCCAACGGGCGCCTACGAGGTGAAGCAGGTCGCCACGGTGCAGCAGCTCCTCGAGGCACGGCGCGCCGTCGGCCACGTGTACATGGACGAGAAGATCAAGGACTACATCGTCGAGGTGGTCGCCACGACGCGCGACCCGAGCCGCGCCGGGCTCCGCGACCTCCGCGACATGATCGCGCACGGCGCCTCCCCCCGCGCCTCCATCGCGCTGAACATCGCGGCGAAGGCCCACGCCTTCCTCAAGCATCGCGGCTACGTGACGCCGGAGGACGTGAAGGCCATCGGCCACGACGTGCTGCGCCATCGCCTGCTGCGAACCTACGAGGCCGAGGCCGAGGAGATCACGAGCGAGGCGCTCGTGAAGCGCATCTTCGAAGCGGTCGAGGTTCCCTGACGCCGGCCGCGCGCCGCGCTTCCCGCCCCCATGATCCCGCGAGAGCTCGTCAAGAAGCTGCGCAAGATCGAGATTCACACGTCTCGACTGGCCAACGACCAGCTCGCCGGCGGTTATCACTCGGTGTTCAAGGGCCGAGGGATGACCTTCAGCGAGGTGCGCCAGTACCAGCACGGCGACGACGTGCGCTTCATCGACTGGAACGTGTCCGCGCGCATGAACGACACCTACGTGAAGGTCTTCACGGAGGAGCGGGAGATGACCGTCATGCTCCTCGTCGACCTCTCGGCGTCGGAGCGTTTCGGGAGCGCGGAGCGGCCCAAGGTCGAGGCCGTCGCCGAGGTGGCGGCGCTCCTCGCGTTCAGCGCGATCAAGAACAACGACCGCGTGGGCCTCGTGCTCTTCACGGACCGCATCGAGCGCTTCGTGCCGCCCAAGAAGGGCCGCGGCCACGTGATGCGCGTGGTGACGGAGATCCTCAACGCCCAGCCCGAGGGCGAAGGCACGGACATCGGCAAGGCCCTCGACGTGCTCGGGAGCCTGACGAAGCGGCGGAGCGTCGCCTTCCTCATCAGCGACTACCTCGGCGAAGGCTACGAGCGCGGCCTCCGCGTGGCGGCGAAGCGCCACGACCTCATCCCGGTGCAGGTCGTCGACCCGCGCGAGGAGGAGCTCCCGAACGTGGGGCTGGCGCTCGTCGAGGACCTCGAGACCGGCGCGCTCGTCGAGGTCGACACGGGCGACGCGCGCGTGCGCAACGCCTTCGCCCAGCGCGCGCACGCGGCCAAGGCCAAGCGCGAGCAGCTCTTCCGGCGCCTCGACCTCGACCACGTCACGGTGCGCACCGACGGGGACACGGTGCGGCCCATCGCGGACCTCTTTCGGCGGCGCCAGCGCCGCATGTCGGGGACGCGATGACGCGGGCGCTCGCGCTCCTCTTGGCGCTCGCCGCCCCGATGTCGGCAGCGGCGCAGGCGCCCGCGCCCGTCCCCGCCGACGAAGAGCCTGCGGACGCGCCCGGCGCGGGGGAGCTCGACGCCCTTCCGCCCGCGCATCGGCCGCGAATCTCCCTCGAGGTCACGCCGGAGCAGCCCATGACGGGCGACCGCGTGGTCCTCCGCATCGTCGCCGAGGGACCGGCCGCGGACGATCTCTCGGTGCCCGCCGACGAGGGTTTCGCGCCCTTCGAGATCCTCGACTCGGACAAGCGCGTCGAGGTGCTCGGGGAGCGGGCCCGGCACACCTTTGAGCTCGGGCTCCTGGCGCTCGAGCCGGGCGAGCACGCGCTCCCGCCCGTGCGCATCCGCGTCGTGACGGCGGAGGGCGTGGTCGGCGCCGTCGAGGGTCCGGCGCTCACGATCCGCGTGGGGAGCCTGCTCGCGAACGAGCCGAACGCCGAGCCGAAGCCGCCGACGGATCCGGTTCAGGTCTTCGAGGACGACGACACGCTCTATTGGGTGTTCGGCGCCCTCGGCTTCCTCGCCCTCGGCGCGCTCCTGGCCTGGCTCCTCTCGCGCTGGTGGCGGCGCAGGCCGAAGCCCGAGCTGCCCCCGGCGCCGCCGCGGCCGGCCTGGGAGATCGCCCTCGAGCGCCTCGAGGCGCTCCGCCGGAGCCGGGACGCGGACCTCGCCGAGGGGCGCGGCGAGCAATGGGTGGACGGCGTGAGCGACGCCGTGCGCGCCTACCTCGGGCAGCGCTACGGCTTCGATGGGCTCGAGAGCACGACGGACGAGATCGCGACGCGGCTCCGGAGCCGGAAGGTCATCGCCATCGACGTCGAGGAGGTCGTCGGGCTCCTCGCCGAGGGCGACCTCGTGAAGTTCGCGAACGTGCCCCTCGAGGCTGAGCAGAGCGAGCGGCTCCTCGCCGGCGCCTTCCGCCTCGTCCGCACCTCTTCGACGCGTCACTCGGAGGCCGCCATCGCCGCCGCCGAGAGCCGCGCCGCGGCGCCGGCCACCGGCGCGCCGGTGGTCAATCCCCCGAGCGCGCAGCCCACCGGCGAGCAGCGCTGGATGCCGCCCGGCGGCGGAGGTGAGGCCCCGTGAGGCGATCCTTCGACGCGCTCCTCCCCTTCCTCTGGACGCTCCTGCTGCTGGTCCCGAGCGGCTTCGTCGTCGCTGGGCTCGTCGAGGGGAGCTACGGCGTTCCGCTGGCTGCCGGGCGCTTCCGCTTCGCCCGCGCCGACGCGGCGCCCCTGCTCCTCGGCGGCCTCCTCGTGCTGGCCGCCTTCTTCGTGCATCGCTGGCACCGGCCGCGCCTCAAGGTGAGCCGCGGCATGGACCTGGCGGCGCTGCGGCCCGGCTGGCGGCGTTGGTTCGGCGCGCTCCCGACGGGGCTCCGGGCCACGGCGGTCCTGCTCCTCGGCCTCGGCCTCATGGCGCCTCAGAGCATCCATGCGCGGGACGCGACGGAGGTCGAGGGCATCGACATCGTGCTCGTCCTCGACATGTCCCTCTCGATGCAGGCGGCGGACATCCGGCCCAACCGCTTCGCGGCCACGAAATCCGTGGTGCAGAGCTTCATCCGCCGCCGACCGAACGATCGGATTGGCGCCGTGGTCTTCGGCCGCGACGCTTACACGCTGATGCCGCTGACCACCGACAAGGAGTCGCTCCAGACCATGGTCGGCGAGCTCGAGCTCGAGCTGATCGACGGTCGCGGCACGGCCATCGGGAACGCCGTGGGCACGGGCCTGAATCGGCTCCGGGACTCCGAGGCCGAGAGCAAGGTGATCATCCTGCTCACGGACGGCGACAGCAACGCCGGGAACGTCTCGCCGGACCAGGCCGCGGAGCTCGCCGCGACCATGAACGTGAAGGTCTACAGCGTGCTCATGGGCCAGAGCGGCGAGGCCCTCGTCCGCCGGGGAACGGGGCTCTTCGGCGGCGCCATCTTCGACCGGGGCAACTACCCCGTGAACCCCGAGCTCCTCACGCGCATGGCGACGCGTACCGGCGGCGAGCACTTCTCGGTCGCCGACCGCGAGGGCCTCGAGCGGAGCTTCCATCGCATCCTCGACGCGCTCGAGAAGAGCGAGATCGAGGACGCGGGCAAGGTCTACGGGGAGCTCTATCCGGCCTTCGTGGGTCCGGCGCTGGTGCTTCTCCTGCTCGAGCTGCTCCTGGCGGGGCTGCTGCTACGGAGGTGGCCGTGACCTGGCGCGACGGAGACCTGCTCTGGCTCCTGCTCCTGGTGCCCCTGGCCGCCGGCATGGCCATCGCGGCCTGGCGCCTGCGCCAGCGCGCGCTCCTTCGCTTCGGGAACCCAGCCACCGTCGGCGTGCTCGTGGCGGGACGGGCGGCGCCCTGGCGCGCGACGCGAGCCGTGCTGCGCTTGCTCGGGCTCTCGCTGGTGATCGTGGCGCTCGCCGGCCCGCGCTTCGGGAGCCGCACGCAGGTGCTGCGCAAGCGCGGCGTGGACATCGTCTTCGCCCTCGACTTCTCGAAGAGCATGCTGGCGCGGGACGTGCGTCCGAGCCGCATCGAGCGTGCGAAGGCGGAGCTCCTCCGGCTCATCGACGGGTTCGCGGGCCATCGCGTCGGCGTCGTGCCCTTCGCGGGGGAGACCATGGAGCTCCCGATGACGACCGACTACGCGGCCATCGGCCTCTTCCTCCGGGAGCTCGGCCCCTACGACATGCCCGTCGGCGGCACGGCCCTCGGGCGCGCGCTGACGAGCGCGGGTCGCCTCCTCGAGCGGGCACGGACGCGCCGCACCGAACGCGCCGAGGAGCTGACGGACGCCGAGGCTGCGGCGCTCGAGCGCTCGCAGGTGGTGATCCTGCTGACCGACGGCGAGGACCACGAGGGGGACCCCGTCGCCGTGGCCGAGGAGCTCGCGGGCGAGGGCATCCGCATCTACACGATCGGCATCGGGAGCCGGAGCGGGGAGCCCATCCCGACCTACGCGAGCGACGGGACCTGGACGGGCTACGTGCGCGACGAGAACGGACAGGCCGTGACGACGGCGCTCACGGCGGAGAACGAGGCGCAGCTCGAGCGCATCGCCGAGGTGAGCGGCGGACGCTATTACCGCGCGGAGCGCGGCGACGTCGGCGCCCGCGAGATCGCGCAGCTGCTCGAGGGGCTCGAGCAGGGCGACGACGAGACGCGGCGCATCACCGTGCACGAGGAGCGCTACGCCCTGGCGCTGCTGCCGGCGTTTCTGCTGCTGCTGCTCGAGGCGCTGCTCCCGGAGGCGTGGATCGGGCGCCGGCGGCGCCGCGGAGGGAAGGCGTGATGCGGTGGCTCTTGCTCGCCGTGCTGGCGGCGTCGGGCGTGCTCGGGACCACCGGGCAGGCGAAGGCCTGGGACCCCTTCCGGCGCGCGGCGCCGGAGGTCGAGGAGGCCAACGCCGCGCTCCGGGCCGGCGACGCGGACCGCGCGCTCGAGGGCTACGACCGCGCGGCGCGGCGCCTGCCGGACGAAGCGGGCGTGCAGCTCGGGCGCGGGCTCGCCCTGCTTCAGCGCGGCGACCTTCCGGCGGCGCGCGACGCCCTGCTCGCCGCGACCGACCCGCGGGCGGACGAGGCGCTTCGCGCGGACGCCTACTACGACCTCGGTCTGGCCTTCTATCGGGAGGGCGACGCGATGGCCATCGAGGAGGACCACGAGCAGGCTCAGCAGCTCTTCCGGGAGGCCGTCGACGCCTTTCGGCGCTCGCTTCGCCTCCGCCCCGGCGACCGCAACACCGGCTGGAACCTCGAGCTCGCCGCCCGGCGCCTCCGCGAGGAGCGCGAGAAGCAAGAGGAGCAGGACCAGCAGGACCAGGAAGAGCAGCAGGACCAGGACCAGCAGCAACAGGACCAGCAGCAGGACCAGGACCAGCCGGACCAGCAGGACCAGCAAGAGCAGCAGGAGCAGGACCAGCAGCAGCAGCAGCAGGACCAGCAGCAACAGCAGCAGGACCAGGACCAGCAGGAACAGCAGCAGGACCAGCAACAGCAGCAGGACCAGCAGCAGCAACAGCAGCAGCAGCCGCAGGACCAGCAGCAGCCCGAGCCGGAGCCGCGCGGTCAGCAGCTTCCCGAGGATGCCCGTCGGCTGCTCGACTCGCTCCGCGACGACGAAGACAACCTGCCCAGGCTCCGCGCCCGCCAGCGCGCGGCCCAGGAGCGACGAAGGCCCAGCCGGGATTGGTGATGCGCGCGGCCCTTCTCGTTCTCGTCGTCCTCCTCGCCATGGTCCCGGACCGGGCCGCGGCGCAGGCGCGCGTCTCCGTCGAGATGACGAGCGACCGGCGCGAGGTCGCCGTCGGTGAGACCTTCGTGCTCCAGATCCGGGCGACCGTGAACGGCGGGCGCCTCGAGCGCCTCGAGGTCCCCGACCTCTCCGCCTTCGACGTCATCTCCCAGCGCTCGGCCTCGCCGATTCAGTTCGGCTTCAACACCGGGGGCGCGCAGCAGGTCACCATGAGCCAGACGCAGACCTACCGGCTGCGTCCCCTCGCGCCGGGGACCTTCGAGCTGGCGCCGGCGCGGGCGCGCGTCGCTGGCCAGATCACCGAGAGTCGGCCCCTCACCATCGTGGTCACGGGCGACGCGGCGGCGGGGACGCCCGCGCCACCGGGAACGGGCGCTCCGGCCGGCCAGGCGGGCGCGGCGGACCCCGCGACCGTGGCCCTCGACGGCGTTCAGCTCGACGGCGAGGCCTTCCTCCGCACGACCGTGGACGTGGCCGAGCCCTTCGTCGGCCAGCAGGTCACGGCCACGGTCTACCTCTACACGCGCTCCCCGCTCCGGGCGGCCCCGACGATGGTGCGCGAAGCGGGCGTGGACGGCTTCTGGGCCCAGGATCTGCTTCCCGCCGCCCGGAACCTGGACGCCCAGACCCAGGTCGTGCGCGGCATCCCCTTCCGCGTGTACGTGCTTCGACGCTACGCGCTCTTTCCGCTGCGCGAAGGCGAGCTCACGGTCGGCGCCCCCGAGGCGGTGTTTCAGACGGGCTCGGCCTTTGGCGTGTTCGGGCGCGGGGGCGGTGAGCTGCGCCGAACGGGCGTGCCCGTGAAGGTGAGCGCCCGGCCCCTCCCGGAGCCGACGCCGGCGAACGCCGTGGTCGGCGACTTCCGCCTGGACGTCGCCCTCGACCGCCGCGCCCTCCGCACCGGCGATGCGGTGACGCTGACGGCCACGGTGCAGGCGCGCCGCGGCAACGTGCGCGACGTGCGCCTCGAGCTTCCGCCGATCCCCGGCGTGCGTGTGCTCGAGCCGCGGGTGGAGGACGAGATTCGCCACCCCGGGGACGTCGTCGGGGGCACGCGCCGGGTGGAGTGGCTCATCGTGCCCGAGCGCCCGGGACCGCTCGCGCTCCCCGTGCTCACGCTCCAGGCCTTCGACCCGGTGAGCGGTCGCTACCAGGAGGTGCGCGGGCCGGCCCTCCGCCTCGACGTGGCCGGCGCCGCCATCGCCCCGAGCGAGCCGGAGCCCGCGCCGGCGGAGACGACACCCGCCACCCCGGCGCCGGCGGAGCTCGGACCCGTCCGCCGAAGCTCGGCGCTGCTCCGCCGCGAGCCGCCCGTGAGCGCCACGCCTCTCTTCTGGGCGCTCCTCCTCGGCCTTCCCGCGCTCTTCCTCGGCGCCCGGGGGATGGGGACGCTCGCCCGGACCCGGCGCGAGCGCCGGGCGGGAGACGAGGGCCGGGCCATCAAGGAGCAGATGCGCCGGGCGCGCTCGGCCGCCACGGACGGCGACGTGCGGGCGTTCTACGGCGCCCTCGCCGGGGCCCTCCGCGCGTCCGTCGAGCGGAGCCTCGGCGAGCCGGTCGGCAGCCTCACGCACGACGCCCTCCGTCGGCAGCTCCGCGCGCGGGGCATGGAGGAAGAGCTCGTACGGCGGCTCGTCGACGAGCTCGACGGCTGCGATTTCGCGCGCTTCAGCTCCGCCGGGGGGACGCCCGAGGAGATGCAGCAGGCCCTCGGCCGGAGCGAGGCCCTCCTCGACCGCCTGGGACGCTTCCGGGCCGCGGAGGTGAGCGCATGAGGCGTCTCCTCGTGCTCTCCTCGCTGCTCGAGCGGCTGCGCCGCG
>JBCDGX010000221.1:0-8558 GCA_038750805.1 Myxococcota bacterium | reverse complement strand
TCGCGACCCCAACCTCGGCCCCGTCGTCGACCGCCGCGGAACCTTCGGCAACTTCGCGGTGCGCGTGCCCCGGGAGGCGACGGTCGTCGACGTGACGGGGAGCTGCCCCGCGACGGACCTCTTCGGGACCGCCCGCGGCGCGACCTGCACGGCTGGTGCCGTCGAATAGGCCCGCTCGCGGCGCCGGAGCGGGCCCGGGAGCTCAGGGGAGCTCGGAGGACGGGAAGAAGAACGCGATCTCGATGGCCGCGTTCTCGAGGCTGTCCGAGCCGTGCACGGAGTTCTCGCCCACGTCCTTCGCGAAGGCCTTGCGGATGGTGCCGTCCGCGGCGTTCTCGGGGTTGGTCGCGCCCATGACCTCGCGGTAGGCGGCGACGGCGTTCTCGCCCTCGAGGACGCTGACGACGACGGGGCTCCGGCGCATGAACTCCGTGAGCTCGCCGAAGAAGGGGCGCTCCTTGTGGACCGCGTAGAAGGCCTCGGCCTGGGCCTGGCTGAGGTGCATCATCTTCATGGCGATGATCTCGAGGCCGGCCTTCTCGACCATCCCGAGGATGTCGCCGATGTGGTTCCCCTCGGTGGCGTCGGGCTTGATGATGCTGAGCGTGCGTTCGATGGCCATGTCGTCGTCTCCGGTGCGGCGGCGAGGCCGCGTCGCGACGCCCGTCTAGCCAGTGCGCCCCCCGGGCGCAAGCTCGCCATGGGGGGCGCTCACGCGTTCGTCATGGAGCGGGCGTAGGCTGCGCCCCCATGAAGAGCGGCGAGACCTACGATGAGGAGGCCTTCGAGGGCCTCGTCCTGGCCGGCGAGGAGCTCGCGGACGCGCGCTTCGACGGGTGCACCTTCCGGGGCTGCGACCTCCACGAGGCGACACTGCGGCGCTGCATCTTCGACGAGTGCGTCTTCGAGCGCTGCGACCTGAGCAACGTGCGCCTCCCGGACGCGCGCCTGCGCGGGGTGCGCTTCGAGGACTCGAAGGCCCTCGGCGTGGACTTCACGCGCGCCCAGCCCCTGGGTCTCGAGCTCGCGTTCCGGGGCTGCCTGCTCCGCTTCGCGTCCTTCGCCGGCATGGACCTCGAAGGGCTCGAGCTCCGGGACTGCCAGGCGCAGGAGGTCGACTTCACCGAGACGAACCTCGAGGGCGCCGTGCTCTCGGGCTCGGTGCTCGCCGGCGCGCTCTTCGAGCGAACGCGCCTCGTGAAGGCGGATCTCTCGGAGGCCGAGGACGTCACCGTGGACCCGACGAAGAACCGCCTCGGCCGCACGAAGCTCGCCCTCGACGCGGCGATCCGCGCGGCGGTGTTCGTGGGGATCGAGGTGCCCGAGCTGAGCTAGCGGCGCCTCAGCGTCGCGCAGCGTCGAAGGAGGCCTGCGCCTGCCGCGCCTCATGCTCGACCTTCCCCGTCCGATGGCGCGCCCAGTACTCCTCGACGTCGGCGAGGAACTCGTCCGGGGCCGTGAGCTTCGAAAGGCAGACGGAGCGCTTCTTCCCGTGCTCGGGCTTGAGGTCGAGGTACCGGCGACCCATGCGCTCGTCGACCTGCATCGACTTCACCACGTCGAAGTCGAGAACGTCGCCCCAGTCGGGAGCCCTCAGACCGCCGTAGGTCAGGGCCACGGCCCCGCCCTTCTTGAAGGTGTGCTCCACCGCCGGGAAGTAGCGCTCGACATGGGCCGCTTCCTCCGGCGTCGCCGGCAGATAGCGATAGGCGAGACTGCGCGCGTGGGCTTCCGCGAAGCGCTGCTCGTAGGCGGCCCACTGCCGCGCCTCGCGCGCCTCGCCATCGCGCACCGCGTCGAGGAGGGTCCCGGCGCCGGGCTCGGCGGCGGCCACGGCCTGAAGCTCGCCGGGCCCCCAGCGGAGCGCCAGTGCCTCGAGGCGCTCGAGAAGTGGCGGGTGCGTGTCGAAGGGGTGCGGCTGCGCCGCCTCGCCGAGCTGCGCCGCCCCCTCCGCGGACGCGGCGTAGGCCACGAAGCCCCGCGCGAGCCGCGCGCCGATGGCGACGTCCGCATGCTCGGTCGCCTGGTCGAAGAGCTCAGTCTCGACGCGGGTCCGGAAGCTCGCGTACGCCCCGATGCGCACCAAGGCCCGGCCGACCGCCTCGGCGCTCACGACCTCGGCCGCCTTCGCATCCGCCGCGTGCTCTCGGGTTCGGCTGTGCTTGGCGAGCGCCAGCTCGAAGGTCGCTCGGTAGAACATCATCAGGTGTCCGACGGGTACGGTCAGCGGGTTTTCGCGGAGGAGCGCGAGGTAGAGCTGGAACCTGTTGAGCAGGGGTGCCAGGCGCCGCGAGAAGGCCGTGTCGCCCCCGGCGAAGTGCGCCATCTCGTGCGCCAGGACGGCGCTCGACTCGTCGTGCCGGAGCACCTTGATGAGCGAGAGGCTCAAGAAGAGCGTGCGGTCTTCGACGACGCGCCCACCGACGAGCACGGGGGACTCCGTGACGAAGAAGTTGTCGTCGATGCCGGCCACGATCTGGGCTGGTGGCGCCGTGCCCACGGCGCTGCAGATGCCGCGTACGTGCTCCCAGAGCTCCGGCGCGTCGTTCGCGTCGAGGAGCTCGCCCTCCACCGGGAGCGGGCCTCCGACCCGCTTGAAGAGCGCGCGAAAGATGACGCCGACGGCGACGAGCGCCGCCAGGGCTGCGACGATGATGAGCTTGACGTAATAGCGCTCGGTCCACAGCGCGGTCATCCAGAACGAGAGGAAGACCAGCAGCGCACCGTGAAGGACGATCATCGCGGCCGTGAGGAGCCGAAGCGCATTCCATCCGAAGGCGAAGGCCGGGTACTGGGCCGATTCCCTGCGGTAGGCGAGCCCGGAGCAGACGCCGATGACCACGAGCGCCAGGAGCCCGAGCAACGCGGCGAAGGCGGCCGCGCCCTCGGCCAGGGCGAACTGCGCGTAGTCCCCGCAGAGCTCGCGGAAGGCCGGCGCGGCATCCGGCTCCTCGCCGGCGCCGGCCGCACAGTCCGCGGAGAGAGGCGTCGCCCCCCACTGCGCCAGGATCGACTGGCGCTCCTCGATGCCGAGGCTTGGGTCCGCCTCCAACTCGGCGCGGACGTCTTCGAGAATCTCCTCGTCGTAGCTGCGCGTCGCGTGTCCGGCGAACCACCAGGCGATGGCTGGGATGACGAAGAGGAGCAGCACCGGCGCACCGAAGGTGCGCGCGAAACTCGGCGAGGCGGGAGCGTCCGTGGTCACGGACAGAACGTACCCCACACCCGAGTCGATTGGGGGTTCGACTCTGCCCTTCGCCGTCAGGCGTTGGGCGACGGCGTGGTTGGGATCGCGGTGCGGGCGCGAAGGGCGCGGGTCTGCGCCTGGCGGATGAGCGCCCGGGGGGGGGTGGAACGTGGCCTACGATGGCGCGCATGGCGCGCTTCGAGGACGAGACGGTCGACTGGCTCTTCGACGCCACGGGCTGGTGGATCGCGCAGCTCGGCGGGTACGGGAGCTTTCGGGCGACGTCGACGGTGCTGACCCCGACGCCCGAGCACTTTCCCGTGGATGCGTCCCTCCCGGACGACGCGCTCGCGCTCGACTTCTTCTCCTGCGTCTCGGAGCACGCCGGGGTGCGGGGCTGGGACTTCGTGCTCGAGCCCGACGAGCAGCCGCGGGTGGCCGACGCGCTGGCGGGCATGTCGCACCCGCTCACGGGCCCGGTCGAGCGCGAGGCGGCGAACGAAGCGCCCCTCGCACCCGGCGAGCCCCTGCCCATTCCCTACGACCCGGCGCACCTGGGCGAGCCCCTCGTGCTGATCGCGTCCTTCGCGCGCGGCGTCGCTCATTACGTCGCCGGAGCGGCGCCCGAGCCCTACACGGACGACCCGGAGCAGCACGCCTACCTGGTCGACCTCGGCGCCGTGATGCTGGGCTTCGGCGTGTTCCTCGCCAACGCCTCGTTTCGCTTCTACCAGACCAGCGACGGCCTCATGGCGGGCTGGGGGTACGGCCGCGCCGGCGCGCTCAGCCAGGAGGACCTGAGCTATGCCCTCGCTCTTCACTCCGCCTTGCTCGAGGTGAAGGCGCGCGACGTCACGCGGCACCTCGAGGCCAACCCGCGGGGCTTCTTCAAGAAGGCGCGCAGGGACCTCGAGAAGAGGCGCCGCGAGGCGCTCACGAGGCTCCGGACCGTGGAACCGCCGGCGGGCGGCCCCTACCGAAGCGCCGCCGGCCCATGACCTGGCGCGTCGGGCGGGCGTTCCGAACGCGAAAGGGCTTCGCCTATGGGGCTCCTGCGGCTGAAGACGTCCTGCGGGTTCGGGGGACTTCCTCGCGGCCTTTCGTCGCGCTGGCCAACGCCTACGATGATGGCTTCGCGACCAACTGGCCGGCGGGTTCGCGCCTTCTCCTCGACGCGCTGGAGGATCCGCGGCCCGGATCAGGCGGCGTTCGCGAGGCCTTCGAACGCGCGGCCGAGGCCTTCGTCCGCGATGCGGCGATGCTCGACCGGCAGTTCGACGAGGACTGGCCGCCCATGGAGCCCAACGCCGCGCTCCTCCTGGCGTGCGTCGATGGCCCGACGACGCACGTCGCGTGGTTGGGCGGGGCGCTCGCCGTTCAATGGCGCGATCGCGAGCCCGTCGCGTGGACGACGCCGCACACCGTGCTGGCAGAGTGGGCGGAGCGCTTGCCGAACCATGCCGCCGGGCTGCGTGGCGTGCTCACGCGGAGAATCCGCGGGGCGACGACGTCACCGGAGCTCGTCTCCTTTGCGCTGCGTCCCGGCGACCGCATGCTCTTCGTGGCCGGCTCGGGATTCGAGGCGGACGTGAGCGCCTTGGCGCGGGCGGCGCGGGCACGGACGCCCGAGAAGGCGGCGGCACGCGCCGTGAAAGCAGGAGCCGGTGACGAGGTGTTCATGGCGGCCGCCTGCGTCGAGCTCCGATGAGCCGAGCTAGCGTGGCCCGCCTGGCGCTCGCAGGAGCCGAAACGCGAAGCGCCCGCCTCGGTGGGCCGAAGCGGGCGCTGCGAGGTGCCCTCGGGCTCAGGGGAGGAGGCTGGCGACGGCCTCGGCCTCGTCCGCGAGCTCCTTGGCCGTGGCGTCCATCTTGCCGCGGCTGAACTCGTCGATCTCGAGCCCCTGGACGACGCTCCAGCTCCCACCGCTGCAGGTGACCGGGAAGCCGTAGATGAGGTCCTTGGGGATCCCGTAGCTGCCGTCGCTCGGCACGGCCATGGACGCCCAATCGCCCTCGCCGGTGCCGAGGACCCAATCGTGCACGTGGTCGATGGCCGCGTTCGCCGCCGACGCCGCCGACGACTTGCCGCGCGCCTCGATGATCGCCTTGCCGCGCTGCTGCACCGTCGGGATGAAGGTCTCTTCGATCCAGCTCTGATCGTTCACGATCGACGCGACGCTCTGACCGCCGATCTCCGCGTGGAAGACATCCGGGTACTGCGTCGCCGAGTGGTTGCCCCAGATGGTCATCTTGGAGATGTCCGTGACGGCCTTGCCGGTCTTGGACGCGATCTGGCTGAGCGCGCGGTTCTGGTCGAGGCGCACGAGCGCGCTGAAGCAGGCCGGGTCGAGATCCGGCGCGTTCTTCATCGCGATGTAGCAGTTCGTGTTCGCCGGGTTGCCGACGACGCAGACCTTCACGTCACGCTTGGCGTGCGCGTTCAGGGCCTTGCCCTGCCCCGTGAAAATCGGGCCGTTCTCGACGAGCAGGTCCTTGCGGAGCATGCCCGGGCCCCGGGGCTTCGCGCCCACGAGGAGCGCCACGCCGACGTCCTTGAAGGCGACGTTCGGGTCGTCCGAGGCCTCCATGCCCGCGAGGAGCGGGAAGGCGCAATCGTCGAGCTCCATCATCACGCCCTCGCAGGCCTTCATGGCCGGGGGGATGTCGAGGAGCTGCAGGATCACGGGCTGATCCTTGCCAAGCATCTCGCCGGAAGCGATCCGGAAGAGCAGGCTGTAGGCGATCTGACCGGCGGCACCGGTGACCGCGACGCGAACGGGTTCCGTCATGGTATGTGTCCTGGTTGGAGGGAAGAACCGCTCACTGAAGGAGCGACTGAATGGTGGTGCCCATGTCCGAAGGCGTGGGGGCGACCTTCACGCCTGCCGCCTCGAAGGCCGCGATCTTCGCCGAGGCGGTGCCGGAGCCCCCGCTGATGATCGCACCCGCGTGGCCCATGCGCTTGCCCGGAGGCGCCGTGACGCCGGCGATGAAACCTGCGGCGGGCTTGGTGAAGTTCTCCTTCATCCAGGCCGCGGCCTCCTCCTCGGCGCTGCCGCCGATCTCGCCGATGATGATGATGCCGTGGGTCTCGTCGTCGGCCTGGAACATCTCCAGGATCTCGATGAAGCCCGTGCCGTTGATGGGGTCGCCGCCGATGCCCACGGCCGTGGTCTGCCCCATGCCGAGGCGCGTGACCTGGTGCACGGCCTCGTAGGTGAGCGTGCCGCTCTTCGAGACGATGCCGACGTGGCCCTTCCGGTGGATGTGGCCGGGCATGATGCCGAGCTTCTGGCCGCCGTAGCTCTTCTCGCCGCTGCCCGGGGTGATGACGCCGGGGCAGTTCGGGCCGATGACGCGCGTGGTGGTCTGGCTGTCGAGCACGCGCCGCACCTTGAGCATGTCCATGACCGGGATGCCCTCGGTGATGACCACGACGAGCTCGATGCCCGCGTCGATGGCCTCGAGGATGGCGTCCGCGGCGAAGGGCGGGGGAACGAAGACCATGCTCGTGTTCGCGCCGGTCTCGGCCTTGGCCTCGCGGACCGTGTTGAACATGGGCGCCGAGCCCTTGCCGCTCGGGTTGTCCCAGCTGCTGCCGCCGCGGCCGGGGGTCACGCCGCCGACGATGGCGGTGCCGTAGTCCATGCACTGACCGGCGTGGAAGGTGCCCGCGGACCCCGTGAGGCCCTGGACGATGACGCGCGTGCTGTCGTTGACGAGGATGCTCATATCGCTCTCGTTTCTTTCCGAAAGTTCCGCGTCAGCCCTTGGCGAGCTCGACGATCTTCTGGGCGCCTTCCGCCATGGTATCGGCGGGCGTGATGTTCAGGCCGGAGTCGCGAAGGATCGCCTTACCGGCTTCGACGTTCGTGCCTTCGAGGCGAACGACGAGGGGCACCTCGAGGCCCAGCTCCTTCGTCGCGGCGACGACGCCGTTGGCGATGATGTCGCACTTCATGATGCCGCCGAAGATGTTCACGAAGATGCCCTTCACGCCCTCGCTCGAGAGGATGATCCGGAAGGCCTTCGTCACCGCCTCCTGCGAGGCGCCGCCGCCCACGTCGAGGAAGTTCGCCGGGCTGCCGCCGAAATGCTGGATGGTGTCCATGGTGCTCATGGCCAGGCCCGCGCCGTTGACCAGGCAGCCGATGTTGCCGTCGAGCTGGATGTAGGAGAGGCCCGCGTCCTTCGCCTCGATCTCCGTCTGCGCCTCCTCCGTGAGGTCCCGGAGCTCGTTCCACACCTCGGCGTGCCGGAAGTGCGCGTTCGAGTCGAAGTTCACCTTCGCGTCGAGGGCGACCACGTCCTCGTCCTTCGTGATCACGAGCGGGTTGATCTCGGCGATGGAGCAGTCTTCCTTCACGAAGAGCTCGGTCAGACCGGAGAGCAGCTTCCCGAAGCCCTTCATGGCCTTCTTCGAAAGACCGAGGCCGAACGCGAGCTGGCGAATCTGATAGCCCTGCAGGCCGACGGCCGGGTCGATCCAGACCTTGAAGATCTTCTCCGGCGAGTGCTCGGCGACCTCCTCGATGTCGACGCCGCCCTCGGTCGAGGCCATCACGGCGACGCGCTTGAGCTCGCGGTCGATGACGAGCGCCAGGTACATCTCCTTGTCGATGGGGAGGCCCTGCTCGACGTAGAGGCGCTGGACGAGCTTGCCCTCGGGCCCCGTCTGGTGCGTCACGAGCGTCTTGCCGAGGATGTTCTCCGCGGCCTCCTTCGCGGCGTCGGCGCCCTTGACGACCTTGACGCCGCCGGCCTTGCCGCGGCCGCCCGCGTGGATCTGCGCCTTGACGACGACGACCTCGTTGCCGGTCTCGGCGATGAGGGTCTTCGCCGCGTCGACGGCCTCGGTCACGGTGAAGGCCGGGATGCCCTTGGGCGTCGGGATGCCGTACTTCCGGTACAGCTCCTTCGCCTGGTATTCGTGAATGTTCATCGGGGGGTCCCTCGTCGTCGGGGCGGCCGCCGAGCGCGGTGAAGCCGCCGGTCGTTCGGTCGCGGGTGGGGACGCGGAGGTCGCGTCCCCGTTCGCGGAGCGCGTGGCCTCGTACCACGGCCCGGAACCGAACAAAATAGGGTACTTGCGTTTTGCTGTGTCGGCTCCGAAACCGGCCGTCGGGCCGGCTCGAAAACCGGCGGACCCGGGTCTAGGCACCCGCGCCGCCGTGCATCCCCTGGCGGCCCCTCCCCTTGCGTTCGCCGGCCACTTCGCCACCCTCGCTCGCGATGTACACGCGGGACGAGCTGCGGTGGAACGGGTGGGGGCTCCGGCGGCGGGGCTTCGACCTGAAGGGGCGGGACGCCGCCGTCTGGGCCTTCGTCGCCGAGACCCTCGGCCTGGACGCGCTGCCCACGACGCCGCCGCG
>JBCDGX010000220.1:0-8612 GCA_038750805.1 Myxococcota bacterium | reverse complement strand
GATGGCCCTCGGCGACCTCGCGACGCTTCGGGACCTCGGGCTTTCGCTCGTCGTCGTCGTCCTGGACGACCGGAGCCTCGCCCTCATCGAGAAGAAGCAGCGCGCCCGCGGGCTCCCGAACGTCGGCGTCGATTTCGGCACCGAAGACCGCGCGCCGCTCACGGACTACGCCCAGATCGCGCGCGCCTTCGGCGGCGAGGGCATCGTGACGAGCCACCCGGAGGGCCTCCGCGAGGCCGTCGCCGAAGGGCTCGCCGGGGAGGGTCGCTTCACCCTCGTGCACGTCCCGCTGCCGCGCCGGGCCTACGACGACGCCATCTGATCCCGTCCGCGCGGGCCGGTCGCGCGCACCGAGCGTAGGCGCCGTTCCCTGGCGTCCCCGAGCCCGCGCGCCTTACCCTCGCGCCATGATGCGCGCCGTCTCCGTCGTGCTCGCGCTCGCTTGCTTCGCTCCGGCCCTCGCGGTCGCACAGGCCAGCCGCGTCGACGTCATCGTCCTCGGCATTCGCTCCCTCGAGGGCGACGACGAGGTCGCCCGGAACCTCACGGGGGCGCTCCGCAACGAGGCCTCCTCGGTGCCGACCTGGCGCGTCGACGACGCGGACATCTCCCTCGCGCAGATGAGCCTCGTGCACGGCTGCGCCGAGCCGGACGCGGCGTGCATGGCGGAGATCGCCCTCGAGCTCGGCGCCGCGCGCATCGTCTACGGCACGCTGCGCCGCACCGGCGCGGACGACGCGCGCCCGGACTTCGCGCTCACGCTCTACCTCTACGATGCCGAGGCCGAGCAGATCGTCGAGTCGCTCACCGACACCATCCCGAACATTCACCAGGACATCGACGACCTCCGCACGCGGAGCCGGCGCTACGTCGCCGAGCTCGCGGGCACCTCGCGCTTCGGCGCGCTTCGCCTGGTGACCCGCCCGCGCGCCACGGTGCTCATCGACGGCTCGAACGTGGGCACGACGGACGAGTCCGGGGTGCTCGTCGTCGAGGACCTCACGGAGGGCGAGCGGCAGGTCGAGATCGACGCGGACGACCACGCGCTCTTCCTCGGCCGCGTGACCATCGTCGCCGACGAGGAGACCGAGCTTCGGCCGCAGCTCGTCGTCGATGACGAGCGGAACCTCCGGTGGATCCCCGGCGCGGCGGTCCTCGCCGGCGGCGCCGTCTTTTTCGGCCTCGGCATTCGCTCGTGGCGCATCGTGCGCGGCTACGACGACGAGCGCGACGACGTCGCGGGCCGGAGCGAGGACGATATCGCGCTGCTCCGCATGCAGCTCCTCGAGGGCAACGCCATCGACCCCGCGACGGGTATGCCCGAGGGCCCCGTCGATCCGGCCCTCGCCGGCCTCACGCCCTACCAGGCCATGCTCGTGCTCGCCGAGCAGACGCAGGCCGTGTGCGACGACGGGACCTTCATGGTCGAGGGCGGCCGGAGCGCCTGCGACGAGCAGGACCGGAACCGGCGCCTCCAGTGGGTCTTTCACGGCCTCGGGCTCGCAAGCGTCGGCGTCGGGACCTGGCTCCTCGTGCGGGGCCTGAAGAAGCGCCGCCCGGACGCTGCCGCGCGCCTCTCCCTCGAGCCCTCCTTCGCCTTCGGGCGCCGGGGCGGCGAGGGCGGGCTCCGCGCTCGCCTCGTCTTCTGATGGCCGGGCCACGCTGATGCCGCGCATCGTCGGCGGCACGCTGGGGGGGCGACGCTTCGACGCGCCGCCGGGGAAGGGCACGCGCCCGACGAGCGAGCGCGTCCGCGAGGCCCTCGCCTCCGCGCTCATGAGCCGCGACGCCTTCCACGGCGCCGTGCTCGACCTCTTCGCGGGGAGCGGCGCCCTCGGCCTCGAGGCCCTGAGCCGGGGGGGCGAACGCCTGGTGCTCGTCGAGCGGGACCGGCGCGTCGTGGCCCTCTTGAAGAAGACCGTCCGGGCGCTCGGCATCGAGGACCGCGCCCGCGTGCTTCCCCTCGACCTCGAGGCGCGCGGCGCCGCCGCCAAGGTGGCCGCGCAGGGCCCCTTCTCCCTGGTCTTCGCCGATCCGCCCTACGCGCGCGCGGACGCGCTCCCGGGGCTCTTCGAGGCGCTTCATGACGCGGGGGCCTTTGCGCCGAACGCCCTCGTCGTCGCCGAGCACGCCGAGAGCGCGGCGCCGGGCCCCTGGCCGGCTTTTCTCGCTTCGGTCGGGGCCTATCGGTATGGTCCCACGGCCCTCGCGATGCTTCGCGTGGGCGAGGGAGCGCCATGAGCACCGCCGTCTACGCGGGGTCCTTCGACCCGATCACCCGGGGCCATACGAGCATCATCAAGAGCGGGCTCGTCGCCTTCGACAAGCTCGTCGTCGCGGTGCTGAACAACCCCCGGAAGAACGCGCTCTTCACCGTCGAGGAGCGCGTCGAGCTCATCCGCCAGAGCATGGAGGAGATGGACGTCGGGGCGGCGCAGATCGAGGTCGACGCCTTCGACGGGCTCCTCGTCGACTACTGCCAGCGGAAGGGCGCCCGCGTCATCCTCCGCGGCCTCCGCGCCGTCGCCGACTTCGAGTACGAGCTCCAGATGGCGAACATGAACCGGCACCTGAGCCCGGACGTCGAGACCATGTTCATCATGGCCGACGACGCCTACTTCTACGTCTCCTCGAACCTGGTCAAGGAGGCCGCGAAGCTCGGCGGCGACGTGGACGCGCTCGTCCCGAGCTGCGTCGCCTCGCGGCTCCGCGCCAAGCTCGGCCGGTAGACGCCCTCGCGAATCTGCCCGTCCGCCCGAAGCTGCCGGAGCATGGGCAGGTCGTTCAGCCCGACCTTCCCGAGGCGGAGCTCGTCCACGGAGGCGTCGCCCTCGTTCACGGCCTTCCGCACGCGAAGCCAGCCGTAGAGGTAGCCCGCGTCCCGGGCCACGCCGCCCCCGCGGTAGGCCCGCTCGCCGAGCGCGAGCGCGTCGGCCGGCGCGAAGCCGTGGTCCGTGTGCAGGAGGCGCACCGTGTCGTCGAAGCTCGCCCCACGGTGCATCGCGTCCGTCGCGACGACGCGCCCGGCCAGCGTCCGCACGCGCTGCCCGTCGAGGAAGCCGTGGAGCTCCTCGAGCGTCAGGCAGAGCCCCTCCTGGTCCGCGAAGGCGCCCGCCGTACCGATGGCGAGGAGCGCGAGGGGCTGACTGCGCCCGTTCGCGGCGGCGACGAGATGGCCGAGCACCTCGTGCACCGCGAGGCGCCGGGCCTCGCGCTCGCCGAAGCGCGCGTCGCGCACGTACACGGTGCGGTCGCCCGCGGCGGCGTTGGCGACGAGGCGGGGCTCGACCTTCACCTCGACGTCGAGCCCGGCGAGGCGCGCCAGCGTCCGCACCCAGCCCCCGAGGGAAGGCCCCGAGGGCGCGTCCGCCGGCACCGAGGGCGTCTCCACGCTCCCGTCGACCTCCGCGAGCAGCACGTCCGCGATGTCCGCGATGCGGTAGCGCCGCGCGCCGAGCTGCACCTCCCGGTCCCCCGTCCCGAAACGCCGCGCCGCGATCGGGCGCACCTGCCGCGTGTCCCCGAGGGACTCCATGAGCACGAGCTCGAGCTCCAGCTCGTCCAGGCGCGCCAGGTAGTAATCACCGGCGAGGCATTGGGGCGCCAGCGCGCGGGCCTCGGCGAGGGCTCGCCAGGCGCGGCGCTCGACGCGCCCGCGCTCGACCGTCCACTTCGGCTCGAGGCGCTCGCCGCGCGCCAGGGCCCCGAGCAAACGTCCCCGCTCGGCCGGCGCGTTCCGGGCCGTCAGCGCGGGCAGCAGACGCGCGACTTCCGCCACGAGGCGCAGCCGATGGTCGAGCTCGAGCTGAAGGCGACGGTCCACGAATGGGTACAGTGCCATTTCTGCGGCCCAAGTTGGGCGTGGCGACCCCAGGAAATCCCGGGGGTTGGGCGTCAGGCGCGCACCGGCGGGGTCCCGAGCGCTGCTCGAAGCTGGCGGATCTCTTGGTGGGATGGCTCTCGCACGAGGAGGACGTCTTCGCCGCTTCGGTCGCGGAGGATGAGCTCCGGGACCGTTCCGTCCGCCGTGGGCCGCGCCACATGGAGTCCGGCGGCATCGACGGCGAACCGGTTCCCGCCCACGTGCAGGCGCCGTTCGCCGGGCGGACCCTTCACGACGGCCGTCCGCCGAACCAGGCTGGCGACCGTCCGAACGAAGTAGCCGACACCGAGCACGGTGATGCCCAGGGGGACGAGGGTCTCGGCCGCGCGCGTGAGCTCGAAGAGAAAGGGGGCGAAGAGCACCAGCGTGCCGACCAGCGCGAGGGTCCGGGATGCGGCCCAGTCGCCAGGGAGCCGGTGGCCCTTCACCTTCACGCGGGCGGTTCCTTCGGCCGCGTCCACGGGTCCGAAGCGCGCATCGAGGAAGCGCTCGCGCAGCGTGAGGTCGAGGTCGGCCTGCGGGGGCACGGGGTCGCCGAGCGCCGCGACCATGGCGCGAAGCGTGGCCTCGTCCAGCGCACCACGGGGGAAGCTCGCCGCGAGCGTGCCCTCCTCGTCACGAAGGTCGAGGCGACGCGTTCGGTAGGGGCGAATGCCCTGATCGACGAGCTCGAGCTGCCAGCCGCCGGGCCGACGCCGCGTGGCCTGGCGCTCTCCGAGCTGCACCCCGCCGCCGGCGTCGATGCGGATGCGCGTCGGGCGCGGTCTCAGGGCCCCGAAGAGCTGCCGCACCGCGTTCCAGCTGAGCAGGACGGCCAGCTCAAGCCCAGCGAACCCGATCGCCAGCCCAAGCGGGGTCCCAGGACGCCCCACGATCCACGCGAGGCCCACCACCAGAGGCAGCGCGGCAAGCTGGAGCGGGTCGATCTCGCGGAGCCAGGCGCGCCGGTTCAGCGTGACGTCCAGGGCGACGGGCAGGGCCGGCTCCCGGTAGCCGACGGGCTTGGGTTGCTCGGGGGATCCGCCCACGCCTCCAGCCTAGCGAACCGCGCGTCGAGACCGCTCGTCGGTCGTTTCCTCCTCCGTCGCCGGCTCGGGCACGTCGACGCGGGCGCGCGGGGCGGGGAGGCGCGGCCGGAGCGCGGCGCGGGTGGCCTGGACGAGCTCGAGGCTCGGCTTGCGCACGGCGAAGATGGGCCGCTCTTCCGCGTCGCGGAGGATCAACGAAGGTATGGCGCCCTCGGCGTCCGGCGCGACCACGTAGAGGTCCCGCGGGCGCACCTCGAAGGTCTCGGAGCCGATGTGAAGGGTCGCGCTCCCCGCGGCGCCCGGCCGGAGAATCGCCGTGCGGGGCACGCCGTCGACCATCGCGCGGATCGCCGTCGTCAGCGCCACACCCGCCACCACGAGCAGGAAGATCCCGAGGAGCGGGTTCGGGACGAGCTTCATCAGGCCGGGGAAGAGCACGAGCACCGCGGCGAAGACGAACCAGGGCCGCGCCTGCTCCGGTGAGCTCTGCCGGAAGCCCCGGAGCGTGACGCTCGCCGGCGCCGCCGTGACCGGACCGAAGGTCACGTCGAGGAAGCGCTCGCGAAGCGCGTGCTCGAGGTCGTCGGCGGGACGCACCGGCGACCCGAGCGCCGCGAGTAGGCTCCGAAGCGCCTCTTCGTCGAGGGCCTCGGGAGGGAAGCTCGCGAGGAGCTCGCCCTTCGCGTCACGGAGCTCCATGCGCCGCTCGCGGAGGCTCTTCGCCCCGTCGTCGAGCAGCGCGAGGCGAAAGGAGCCCGCGGGGAGCCGGCGTCGCTCCTTGCCTTCCTCGAGCTCGAGGCTCCCGTCGCCGAGCACGCGGATGCGGCGCAGCCCGCGGCGCAGCGTCCGCACGATGCGCCGAAGCGGCTTCGCCGTCATCGCGATTCCGGCGCCCGCCATCAGCACGCTGAGCCCCTTCAGGAGCAGGCCCGTCGGCCCGCCCACGCGAAAGGCGAGGACCGCGGGCGCCACCACGAGAAAGGACGCCGCGACGAGGCGGCGCGCCTCGCGGAGGAGGCTCTCGCGCCAGCCCTTCCGGTCGAGGTCGAGGTCGAGCACCACGGGCGGAGCCGCGTCTCGGTAGCCGCCCGGCTCGTCGTCGCGCCCCTCGCTCATCTCAGACCCACGAGAGCGCGAAGGTCGTGCGGCCGGGCCCGGGCACGCTCGCGACGCGCGCCTGCACGCTCTTCGCCGCCAGCCCGACGCCTCCGGTCAGCCATCCACCGAGCCCGTTCCGAAAGTACGGAACGTCGAGCAGCGGCATGTCCGAGAGCACGATCTCGGCGTCCTTCCGTCCTGTGAGCACCGCTGCGACGGTCCCGCCCTTCATCATGCGGTCGAAGGGCGAGCGAAGGCGCTCGAGCACCCGCTGGACGGTGAGCGCGCCCGAGGCGCGCATGAGACGGATCAGGGTCATCAGATACACGGCCTGGAGCCGCTCGGCGGACTCGGACCCGATGGCCCACTGCTGCCGCGGGTCCGGGACGAGCTCCTCCATCACGCGATAGTGCGCCAAGGCGAGCGCCACGGGGACCCAGCTCTGGGCGACGATGCTCCGGAGGTCCTCCTCCCGCTCGGCGCCCACCCGCGGCCAGTAGACGTCCCCGAGCTCCAGGTCCCGCATCACGCGGAGGGAGTTCACGATCGCCGTCCCGCGAAGATGGGTCATCGGCGTCGCGGCGTCGGGCGTGAGAAGGGGGCGGCGCACCTCCCCTCGTGGTGGCCCCGGCTGCGCCGTATCGCAAGGCGCTCACGTGCCTCGCTCGTGGGCGCGCCGTGAGATCGGCGTGCTTCGACGACCCCGACCTTCACCCCATACTGCCGCCCCATGCCGCACCCCGACCACGAACGGAACCGGCGTTCCTGGAACGCCGTCACCTCCGCCCACAACTCGCACAAGGGCGATCAGGCGGCCTTCCTCGCTGGCGGGGGGAGCACGCTTTTCCCGGAAGAGCTCGAGCTCCTCGGTGACGTACGGGGCACGCGCCTCCTCCACCTCCAGTGCAACTGCGGGCAGGACAGCCTCTCTCTGGCGGCGCGTGGCGCCGAGGTCACGGGCGTGGACATCGCCGACGCGCCCATCGCCTTCGCGCGGCGCCTCTCCGAGGAGAGCGGCATCGCCGCGACCTTCGAGCGCTCCGACCTCTTCGACTGGTTCGCCGAGGGGGCGGCGGGCCGGCGCTTCGACCGCGTGCTCTCCTCCTACGGGACCATCGGTTGGCTCTCGGACCTCGGGCGCTGGGCGCGCGGGGTGCGCTCGGTGCTGGCGCCCGGCGGACGCCTCGTGCTCCTCGAGTTCCACCCCATGTGCTGGTGCGTCGACGCCGAGGGCCGGTGGATCGATGCCTACCTGAACGACGAGCCCATCCGGGAGGCCGAGGGCGTGAGCGATTACGTCGCGCGGAGCGGCGACGGGCTCCTGCCGATGGGCCGGACGGAGGGCGTGCAGGGCTTCACCAACCCGGAGCCAGCCGTGTCGTACCAGTACGCCATCGGCGAGATCGTCCAGGCCATGCTCGACGCGGGGCTGATCCTCGAGCAGCTCCGCGAGTACCCTTACGCCAACGGCGCCAAGATCCACGACGGCATGCGGGAGGCCCCCGGCCGGCGCTACGTCATGCCCGACGCCGTGCCGGGCATGCCCTTGATGCTCGGCGTCGTGGCGTCGGCGCCGAAGGAAGGCTGAGGACACACGCTCATGGACGCCGATCACCCCGTCGCGCGCTGGCACGCGCTGGTCGAGTCGAAGGACCCGCGTGGTCTCGACGCCTTTCTCGCGGACGACGTCGTCTTCCACTCGCCGGTCGTGCACACGCCGCAGCACGGGAAGGCCATCGCCACGGCCTACCTCACGGCGGCGCTCCACGTGCTGGCGAACGAGCACTGGCGCTACGTGCGGGAGGTCGTGGGTGAGCGCGACGCCTGCCTCGAGTTCGTGACCGAGCTCGACGGCATTCACGTCAACGGGGTCGACCTGATGCGCTGGAACGACGAAGGCCGCGTCGTCGACTTCAAGGTGATGGTCCGCCCGCTCAAGGCCGTGAACCAGCTGCACGCCATGATGAAGGCGATGCTCGAGCGCGGCGGCTGAGCGCCCCGGCTTCCCGGCTCGCACGGTGAGGCTCGCCAGGCGGGCCCATCGCGACGACACTGCGCGCCTATGTCGAACCCGCCCGCGCCCCACGACGTCACGGACCCGGCCGCCGTCGCCGCCACGCTGAACGCGCATCCCGACGGCTACAACCGGCACATCGGGCTGACCTTCGTCCGGTGCAGCGGCGACGAGGTCGTCGCCACCCTCGAGGTCACGCCGGAACTCCTCCAGCCCTACGGCATCGTGCACGGCGGCGTGCACTGCGGCGCCATCGAGACCGTCTGCTCCGTGGGCGCCGCGCTTGCGGCCCTTCCCCGAAATCAGAGCGTCGTGGGCCTCGAGAACAACACCTCGTTTCTCAAGGCGGTGCGCTCCGGGACGCTGACGGTGACGGCGACGCCACTCACGCGCGGCCGGCGCTCGCAGCTCTGGGAAGCGCGGGTCACCGACGGGGAGGAGCGCCTCGTGGCGAAGGGAAGCGTCCGCCTCCTCGCAATGGACCAGGGGTCCCAGCTCGCCGGCGAGGCGGCGGGGGTGCAGCAGACGGAGCGCCCGGCGTGACGCGCGTGAGCTCGAGGCTTCCGCGGCGGGCAGGCGCGCTGCCCGG